>NZ_CAACVB010000036.1 GCF_900659635.1 Actinomadura roseirufa
GGCCAGGCCCAGCAGGGTGCGGCGGGAGGCGCCGCGGGTGCGCAGCAGGGCCTGCTCGGCTCGGCGCCGCGGCGCGCCGGAGGCGGCGACGAGCGCGGTGAGCATGGCGGCGAGCGCTGCGCCGGGCACGCCGAGGAACAGGAACAGGACCTGGGCGTAGGCGGCGTCCTCGCGGGCCGAGCCGAGCGCGGCGCCGAGGTTGTCGCCGACCAGGCCGGTTCCGGCCAGCCGCGCTTCCAGGTTGCGGGCGGCGCCGGTGTCGCGGACGTAGGCGGCGGCGGGGTCGGCGGGCAGGGCGTGGTTCAGCCGCACGTGTACCTGGGTGCGGGCGCCGGTGCGGGGCGCGTTGTCGAACAGCCGGTGCCAGGTCGCGGTGGGCAGCAGGACGACGTTGTCGGGCGGGGCCTGCGGCTGGGCGCCGGTGGGCGCGCCGATCTTCTGGAACAGCGAGTCCGCCGCGGGCAGGTCGACGATGCCGTCGACTCGGACGGCGGCGTCGGGCAGCCCGGCGCGGTGGACGGTGACGGTGGAGCCGGGCGCGGCGTGCAGGTTCGCGGCGGTCTGCTGGGCGAGGAGCACCCCGTCGGGTCGTCCGGTGAGGGTGCGAAGTTCACCGGGGAAGGCGTGGGCGTAGCCGGGGGGCAGTCCGAGGACCTGGCCGGGCCCGGTGTCGAGGACTTGGCCCTGCGAGCGCGACTGCAGGCCGGTCGTGGCGGCGAACCCGACGGGCAGCGCGGCCTTGACGCCGGGGGCGAGCGTCCGCAGGTCCGGTACGGCCGCGCCGGGCTGCAACTCGACCTGCCAGTCCACTGCGACGCGTGCGGCCGACCGCTGCGTCATGGTGGATTTGGCGGAGGTCAGGAAGGTGCCGAGCGAGGCGAGCAGGCCCACCGCGACGGCGATCGCGACGGCGGTCATCACCAGCCGGGCGGGGCGGCGTGCCAGCAGCCCGCGCAGCCATATCAGGACGAGCATGGTGCTGCCTCCAGGAGTGCACCGTCGGCCATCCGCCAGCAGGTGGGCAGCCGGGCGGCCATGTGAGGGTCGTGGGTGGCGATGATCAGTCCGGCGTTCAGGTCGTCGGCCGCCGTCAGCAGCAGGTCGACGACCTGGGCGGCGTGCGCCGAGCCGAGCTGTGCGGTGGGCTCATCGGCGATGATCAGGCGTGGCCGGGCGGCGAGCACGCGGGCCACCGCGACCCGCTGTGCCTGGCCGCCCGACAGCTCCTCGGGCAGCCGCGCGGCCAGGTCCGCCAAGCCCACGGTGCTGAGCGCGTCCGCGGCCCGGCGCAGCGCCTCGTCCTCGTCGGCACCGGCCAGGGTGAGCGGAAGCGCGGTGTTGTCCAGGACGTCCAGCGGCGCCAGCAGGCTCGGGCCCTGGAAGACCATGCCGGCGACGCCGGGCCGCCCGAACGGACGGCCGCCGAGCCCGGGCCAGAGGATCTGCCCGGCGGTCGGCTCGTCCAGACCGCTGAGCAGGTGCAGCAGCGTCGACTTCCCCGATCCGGACGCGCCGGTGACGGCGATGCGGTCGCTGCGGCGGATCACGCAGGTCACCTCGTGCACCGCGACGACTGCGGCGGACCCGCGCCCATAGGTGCGGGCGACGCCGGTCAGCCGGGCAAGGTCCTGGTCTGTGGTCGCCTGGTGTTCGGTCACGTGCCGTCCGGCCACGTCATGGCCAGAGGTGTCGTGTCCGGGCGTCTGGGAGCCGGTCATGTCCGCCGTCCGTCCTCAAGGGTGATGGTGCGGTCGGCCGCGGCCGCCACTGCGGGGCTGTGCGAGGCCACGACCACCGCCACGCCGTGCCCGGCCTGCTCGCGCAGGAGACCCAGGACGCGGTGCTCGGTGCGCCGGTCCAACTCGCCGGTCGGCTCGTCGGCCAGCAGTACCGCCGGCCGGTTGGCCAGCGCGACGGCCAGGCCCGCGCGAGCGGCCTCTCCACCCGACAACTGCGCGGGCCGCGCCCGGCCCCGGCCGGTCAACGCCAGACCGTGCAGCAGCGCGTCGCGGCGGCCGGCGTCGCGGCGGCCCGCCAGCCGCTGCGCCAGATCGATGTTGGCGGCGACGGTGAGATGCCCCAGCAGGTTCCCGGACTGGAACAGGACCCCGACCAGGCGGGCGCGCAGCGAGGTGCGCTCGGCCTGCGGGCGGTGGCTGATCCTGGTGCCGGCGATGCGGACCGCGCCGCCGTCCGGCTCGTCCAGGCCGGCCAGGCAGGCCAGCAGGGTGGACTTCCCGGATCCCGACGGCCCGGTCACCGCGACGAACTCGCCCGCCTCCACGGCCAGCGAGACACCGCGCAGGGCCAGCGTCTCCTCCTCCCCGGCACGGTAGAAGCGGTAGAGCTCCTCCACTTGCAGCACCGCCTCGCTCACTTCAGCCACCGGAACGAGTCGGAGATCGTCTTCCACGGGTCGACGTTGTCGGCGCCCACCGGCCCCGACAGCGTCAGCACGGCCTCGTGACCGGATTTGAAGAACTCGTACCGCTCGGCCTCATTCCGGACGACCTTGCCGGTCACCGGGTTCGGCGCGCTGTCGAACCGGTACACCAGCCGGATCGCCGTTCCGCCCGTCCGCCGCACCGTGTCGGCCTTCACCACGGCCATCTTCGCCGCGCCGATCTTCGCCGCCTCAGTGGTGCGGGCGCTTTGCGCCGTCGGTGCGGACACGGCGGGGACGACCTCGGCCCGGACGGTATTGAGCTTGTCGGTGAAGCTGGTCCCGGTGGGCACGACGGTCCGCGCCCACCCCTCCGGAACCTTCACCTCGTACAGCCCAGTGGACGGCCGGAACGCCACGTAGGCCGTGTTGTCGGGGATATCGCCCGGCGGGTTGGACTCCGTCGGAACCGGCGTGGCCCCGGCCCCCTGACCTGACGGTCGCCCGCCGGAGGTGTGCGATGATCCACCGGAGTGCGTCTTGGCGCCGCCCCCGCACCCGGCGGCGGCGACCGCCACGATCGCACCG
Organism: Actinomadura roseirufa; assembly: GCF_900659635.1. Classification (GTDB taxonomy): domain Bacteria; phylum Actinomycetota; class Actinomycetes; order Streptosporangiales; family Streptosporangiaceae; genus Spirillospora; species Spirillospora roseirufa. The sequence goes on from NZ_CAACVB010000036.1 coordinate 2,972, forward strand.
GCGGCCACCATGGCCTTCATCCGCATCGCCTGCTCCTCCCCGTACCGGATCATTTCCGGCTTCCTTTGCATTCCACGCTAAAAAGCCTCAGGTCAGCGCCCGAATAGCCCGGGTTAGCGGCAGGCAAGAACCGAAGAAGAATCCTCTTACCTCGCCGGGCGAACACCCCGGTTAGAGCACCCGATACCTCGAGGGTGGCAAGCTGGCCAGTGTGGGATCCCAGGCAGCTCCACCCGGGGGAAGGCCACTGCGCCGGCTCGTCCTCATCGCCATCGTCGGCGTCACGATCCTGGCGATCGTGCTGTTCGCGCTGCCTCTCGCCGTCGCGGTGCAGCGGCTCTACCACAATGAGACGGTCACCCGGCTCGAACGCGACGCCACCCGCATCGCCGCCGTCGTCCCCGACGACCTCAACCGGCATCCCCGCCCCATCAAACGGCCGGCCGGACTGCCCGCCCGGCTGACCGTCGGTGTCTACCGCGTTGACGGCACGCGCCTCACCGGGGACGGGCTTGCCAGGTCCCCGCTGGCGGTACGGGGTCGCGACGGACGCGTGCACGACGGCGTCGAGCACGGCCGGCTCGCCGTCGCCGCACCCGTCCCCTCCGACGAGGGGGTCGCCTCGATCGTGCGGGTCAGCGGACCCTACGACCCCACCGGCGACCGCATCGAGAAGGCACTGCTGGCCATGGCCGGCCTCGCCCTCGCGGTCATCGCCTGCGCCACCCTGCTCGCCCGCTACCTCGCCCGGCGACTGGCCCGGCCACTGGAAAGACTGACGGCCGCCGCGCAGCAACTCGGCGACGGCAACTTCGGCCTCCGCGCATCACGCTCCGGCGTCCAGGAAGCAGACGCGGCCGGTCTCGCCCTGGAAGCCACCGCCCGCCGCCTCGGCACGATCCTGGAACGCGAGAGAGCCTTCAGCGCGGACGTCTCCCACCAACTGCGGACCCCGCTCACCGGCCTGCTGCTCGGTTTGGAATCCGCGCTCGAACGCCCCGGCGCGGACCTGCCCGCCGCGATCAACACCGCGCTGGAACGAGGCGAGCGCCTCCAGATCATCATCGACGAACTGCTCGACCTCGCCCGCGACAGCGGGCCCGCGCACCGACCCGTGGACGTCCCGGCGCTGCTCGGGCAGATCCGGGACCGCTGGCACGGCCCCCTGGCCGCCCAGGGACGCCGCCTCGTCCTGGACATCCGGGAACCACTGCCCCAAGTGAGCGCCTCACCCGCCGCGCTTTCACAGATCATGGACGTCCTACTGGGCAACGCCCTGCAACACGGCCGCGGCGAGGTCAGCGTCCAAACAGCCGACGTGGGCGATGGCCTGGCCATCGACGTCACCGATCAGGGGCCGGGCATCCCCGACGATGCCCCAGACATCTTCGCCCGCCGCAGTGGCCCAAGCGGTGCCCATCCCACGGGATCCCGGCGAGACGGCCCGTCCGGCGCGGGCCACGGCATCGGCCTCGCCCTGGCCAGATCCCTGGCGGAAGCCGAGGGAGGCCGCCTGATCCTCAGCAGCGACCGCCCAGCCGTCTTCACACTCCTCCTCCCTGCCGCCGACCGGACCCTGTGACGACCCGCACTCCCGCGAACTTTTACAGCGTGTAGACGAACCGGCGAAGTGAGGTTAGCCTCAGCTAAGCTCATCGGCCGGAACGTTGGGGACGGACATGTCGGGCGAGAAAATCGCACTGCTCGGAGCCATCGCGGGCTTCACGATCTTTCTGGGGTTGCCCGTCGGGCGGCTGCGCGATCCTCGTCCGCGGATGCGGGCCCTGCTCAGCGCCATCGCGATCGGCATCCTGGTGTTCCTCATGGTCGACGTCCTGTCCCATGCCTGGGAGCCGATCGACGCAGCACTCGGCGAGCACCGCGCCGGGACGGCCGCTGCATACGGTGCGGTCCTCGCCGCCGGCCTCGCCGTGAGCCTGGCCGGGCTGGTGCACTTCGACCGCTGGATCGCCGGCCGCGCCCGTCCCGCGCCCGTGTCCAGAGTCGCGCTGGCGGACGGCCTGGGCACGGCCATGCCCACGGCGACCGGTGCCCGGACGGCACACGACGGCGCCGCGCAACGGCTGGCCCTGCTCATCGCCACCGGGATCGGCCTGCACAACTTCGCCGAGGGCCTGGCCATCGGCAACGCCGCCGCGTCCGGCGAGCTGAGCCTGGCCGCGCTGCTGGTCGTCGGGTTCGGCGCCCACAACGCGACCGAGGGCTTCGGTATCGTCGCCCCGCTCGCCGCCGCGGGCCGGCGTGTCGGCTGGGGGCGGCTCGGGCTGCTAGGCGTGATCGGCGGCGGGCCGACCCTGGCGGGCACCCTGATCGGCCAGAGCCTGGTCAGCGACACCCTCGGCGTCGCCTTCCTCGCGCTCGCGGCCGGCTCCATCCTGTACGTGGTGATCGAGCTGCTCGCCGTCGCCAGGCGGGCCGCCCTTAAAACGATCACCACCTGGGGTGTGCTCGGCGGGCTGATCCTGGGCTTCTCGACCGACGCCGTCATCACCTACGCCGGGGCCTGAGCGTCAAGGCGCCGCGGGCGGTACATAGCTTCAGGGCCCGGTGATGTGGCGGACGGCAGCGGCGTACCGGCGGACGGCCCGCACCCCGAGCCGACCGGCGGGGAGCTCGACCACGAACGCGCTGTCGCGCACGACGGTGTTCTCCCACCCCGTCGCGCTCCCCGGATGGTCGGTCAGGGCCCGCAGTGGGAGCCCGACCTCGCGGGCGAAGCGCCGCTCGACGTCCCTGGGGCCCTCCGAGCCGTCGACCACGGCCATGTGCTGGTGGAACCAGAGGGCGACGGTCGGCCGGATCCGCCGGACGAGGGAGGCCGCCAGCCCTGATTCCGGTTCCGAGAGCGGCCCTGTGCCGGAATAGTGGATGGAGCCGGGCGCGCCCATCGGACGCCAGCCGGCCGGGAAGTTGCGGTTGAGGTCCACGCCGTGGGCGTTGCCTCGCGTCCGGGCCGCCATCCCGTCAGGGTTGAGCGCGGAGACCACCCACAGATCGGCGTGCGCCGGTCCGGGCCCGGTGGCGATCGCGTCGGCCACTGCCACCCCGGCGGGCTCATCGCCGTGCACGCAGCCGACCACGAGCACCCGCCGTGCCGCACGCGAGTCCCCCAGTTCCACCGCGGAGATCGGACGGCCTTGAACCGACCGGCCGAGCGGCACCGCGCGGCGGACCCCACGCCGCGCTGAGGAGCCTCCGGCCTCCCCCGAGGCGCCACACGCCGCCACAAAGATCACGACGGTGGCGAGCAAAGCCCCAGGACCGCACCAGAACATCGGCCGCTGGCCCACCGTCCCCCCCCCGACCTGCGCTGTTCGACTGGTTCTGGGGGAGTGACCGAAAGATACCCCAATCACAGATAGCAATACATGAACACTTAAAGTAATATCTCGGTGCTAGTCCGCCGGGGCGCCAAAGAACGGCCCACGCTGCTGGAGCTGTTCATGCGGCATCCCGATGACGTGCTGACACCCACCACGATCTTGGAGTACGTAGGTCGATCGGTCGCTCCGCGCCGATCACACCATGACGGCTATAGCCCTTCCTCCTGACGTTGGCATGGCGTTCCGTCGCAGCGACGCCACAAGGCGGGGCCAATGGCTTCGAGGGCGATGGCACCTCCAACCCCCAGTGGCGGGTTCCCGGGTCAGGCGCCGGCTGCTTCGAGGAGATCTTCGAGGTCGTTGGTGGCATCGATGGTGCACAGGCCGGTGAGGAGGAGCAGCGCGGCGATGGCGGCGATGAGGAGGAACCGGCGGCGTGGGGGAGCGGCCATCAGCGCGGCCACGCGGCGCGGCAGCGGACCGCCGGCGGCGAGTTCGGCGCCGGCGATGCCAAGTGCGGTAGCGGCTCTAGGGGGGCTGTCGGCTTTGAGGAGGGCGGCCTTGGCGACGGTGCGGGCGACCAGGCGGCGGTCACCGCTGGTACGGGCGGCGTATTCGTCGGCCCAGCGCTCGACGGTGTACGAGACGGCTCGGCTGACGGGCTTCAGGAGGGGGTTCAGGGTTGCGGCGAGGTGGGTGGCGGTGGTGAACCAGTGGTGTTGGTGGCGCAGGTGAGCGCGTTCGTGGGCGATGAGCGCGACGCGTTCGGGTTCGGTGAGGCCATTGAGCATGCGGGTGGAGATGACGATGCGGCCGGGGAGTCCGGGGAGGGTGAAGGCGTCGGCCGCGGGGTCGTCGAGGATCACGAGGTCGTCGTTGCCGGGGAGGCGGCGGGCTTGGCGGGCGGCGGCGAGCAGGGCGCGGCCGCGGCGCCAGAACGCGCGGGCAGTGGCGAGCCCTACCGCGGTGAGGAGAAGTCCGGCGGCCAGGGATACGAACTGGGAGGTCGGGTCCGTGCTGACCAAAGCGGTGTGCGACAGCTTGCCGGCTTCCGTGACCAGGGGGATGCGGACGAGTCCCGCGGTGGTGAGCAGACCGAGCGCGATGGTGCTGGCCGCGGCGAGGATCAGCGCGGCTGCGGTGAGGAGCCAGGTGGCCAGCCGGGGATCGAGCCTGGCGGCCAGCCGGCGGGCTGATAGCGCGGCGGCCAGCGGCGACAGCAGCGGCAGATAGACGGCCAGATGCATGCCTGCTCACTCCCGTCCGTCATCGGAGGACAGAAGGCGGCGGAACAGGGCCTCGTCCTGCGGCGACAGTTCGTCGACGAACCTGGTGAGGACCGCGTCGCGGTCGTGCTCGTTCTCCAGGACCTGCCGCATCCGGCGGGCCGCCATCCCGGCCGCGTCCAGGACGGGCCTGTAGGCGTAGGCGCGGCCCGCCCGTTCGCGGTTCAGAGTGCCCTTGGCGTGCATGCGGGACAGGACGGTGACGACCGTCGAATAGCTCAGTTCGCCACCCATCTTCTCGGCCACGTCACCGGGAGTCAGCGCCGTGTCGGCGCTCTGGAGCACGGCCAGCAGTTCGGCTTCCAGCGCGCCGGCCGGGCGTCGCGCGCCCGTGCCCTCGTCCAAGCGAACCTCCGGTCGTCTCCGAGCATCTACATCGTGTAGAACTTTTACATCGTGTAGATGTCACTGTATTCGATCGAGCGATTCCAGAGAACGAGGAGCCATGGCGGCGGCGCTCAACCCGTTGGATGCGATGTCCCTGCTGTCGAGTCTCGGCGCGTTCGGGGTGTTCCTGGTCCTGTTCGCTGAGACCGGCCTTTTGATCGGGTTCTTCCTGCCCGGTGATTCGTTGCTGTTCACCGCCGGCCTGCTCTGCACGACCTCGGCGACAGGGAAGGTCCATCTGTCGTTGCCGCTGGTGCTGCTGGCGGCGGTGACGGGCGCGCTGGCCGGCGCGCAGACCGGGTTCTGGATCGGGCGGCGGGGCGGCCGGCCGCTGCTGGCGCGCTCCGGCAACGAGCACCTGCTGCGCGGCGCGGCGCGAGCGGAGGAGCTCCTGCGCTCCTACGGGCACGGCAAGGCGATCGTGCTGGCCCGTTTTATCCCAGTGGTGCGTACGGTCCTCAACCCGATGGCCGGTGCACTGGGGGTTCCGACAGGGGTGTTCACCCTCTGGCAGGTTGCCGGAGGGTTGGTGTGGGCGGTCGGGGTGACCGTGGCCGGGTACGTGCTCGGCTCGACGATTCCCGGGGTGGATGCCTACCTGTTGCCGATCATCGCTGTGATCGTGGTCGTGTCGGCCGTTCCGGTGCTGCTCGAATTGCGCCGGGACCGCCGTCGCCGGGCTGGAGGCCCTTCGTGACGCCGGACGTTGCGATCTGGGCGGTCGCCGGGGCGGCGATGGGCGCGGCGCTCGTGCCGGCCCGGCAGGGACGCCGGTGGGCTCCAGGGCTGGGCACGGTGGTATCGAGCGGGGCCTTCGCCGTGCTCGCCGCAGACGCGGCCTGCGACGACCGCGTTCTCCGCGTTGACGAGCCGCTGCTCGCTTTCCTGGCCGGTCACAGGACCGCCTGGATGAACGGTGCGATGCGGACGGTCACCTGGCTCGGGTCGACCGCAGTCCTGGTTCCGTTGGTGATCGCCGTCGCTGTGTTCCTGCTGCGGGCTCATGGCGATCGCGGTTCAGCGGTACTGATGGGAGCGGGGCTGGGTGGGGCGGTGCTGCTGTCCCAGGTGTTCAAGAACGTGCTGGCCCGACCACGGCCACCGATGTCGCTGTCCTTGACCCATGCGGGCGGCTATGCCTACCCGTCCGGGCACGCCACCCAGGCCATCGCCACCTGGGGCATGGCGGCCGTCCTGGTCACGACGAGATACAGCCACAGGGTCCGCTGGTCAGTGTCCGCGGGTGCGCTGGTCATCGTGCTGCTGGTCGGCTGCTCCCGTCTCTACCTGGGCGTCCATTGGCTCACCGACGTCCTGGGCGGCTACGCCCTCGGCAGTGCCTGGCTCGCCCTGCTCCTCCCTTACCGCCACCGCCGCCCTGGCGGCCGTCCAGAAAACAGGCCCGCATGACCGCTATCACCATCGGCCAAGCCGTCGTCCTAGGCGTCGTCGAGGGGCTGACCGAGTTCCTGCCCGTCTCCTCCACCGGGCATCTCAAGATTGTGGAAGGGCTGATGAACATCCCCGTCGACGACGACGCCGTGGTCGGGTTCACCGCGGTCATCCAGGTCGGCGCGATCGCCGCCGTCCTGGTCTACTTCTTCTCCGACATCCTCCGCATCGCGGGAGCCTGGCTGCGCGGCGTCACGAACAAGGAGCAGCGCCACAGCCACGACTACAAGTTCGCCTGGTGGGTCATATACGCCACCATCCCCGTCGTCCTGGTCGGCCTGGCAGCCAAACCGCTCATCGACGGGCCGCTGGCCTCTTTGTGGGTGGTCGCCGGATCACTGATCGTCGGCAGCGGCTTCATGTGGGCCGCCGACCGGTACGGCCGCCACAAGCGCGGCGAGAACGACGCCACCCTCACCGATGCCCTGCTGGTGGGTTCCTCTCAAATCCTCGCCCTGCTGTTCCCCGGCTTCTCCCGCTCCGGCGCCACCATGTCCACCGGCCTGCTGCGCGGCCTGGACCGCGTCGCCGCCACCCGCCTGTCGTTCTTCCTCGGCATCCCCGCCCTCACCGGCGCCGGCCTCTACGAACTCAAAGACGCCCTCGGCACCGGAACCGCCACCGGCCCGCTGCTGGTGGGCACCCTGGTGTCGTTCATCGTCGCCTACGCCTCCATCGCCTGGCTGTTGCGCTATGTCGCCCGCCACACCTTCAACGCCTTCGTCATCTACCGCCTCGCCATCGCCGCCGCGCTCCTCGGCCTCCTCACGCGTGGCACCATCTCCTCCTGACCGCCGCCACCGTCGGCGTGGGTGCAAGCGAGCGTCAGGAGATGGCCGGCCGGCTGCGCACCAAGCTCGGCGCGCTGGGCGCGGCCGAGCACCTGGTGACGGTCCCCGGGTGGGGATACCGACTGGGAACAACGGTGCCGTACCATCTGACCGGCATCGACATCATCTGATGGGCATCGGCGTCCGCGCCGGGGACGTGTTCAGGTCGTTTTCAGGTGACCGATGCCAGCCTCGCTCCATGACCACGACGCGGCATGTGGCGCTGAAGCGCCTGAAGGCGAACAAGGTCCCAGAGGTCACGGTCTACTTCTGGATCATCAAGGTACTGTGCACCACCGTGGGCGAGACGGCCGCCGACTACCTCAACGACACCGTCGGCCTCGGCCTCACCCGGACGGCCTTGGTGATGGGCGTCCTGCTGGTCGCGGCGCTGGTGTGGCAGTTCCGGCTCCCGGCGTACGCGGCCGGTGTCTACTGGGTGACGGTCGTGCTGATCAGCATCGTCGGCACCCTCATCACCGACGAGCTGACCGACGGCCTCGGCGTGGCGCTGGAGGTCACCACGGCGGTCTTCGCCGTCGTCCTCGCGGCGACGTTCGCGGCCTGGTACGCGGCCGAGCGGACCTTGTCCATCCACACCATCCTCACCGTCCGCCGTGAGACCTTCTACTGGGCGGCCGTCCTGTTCACCTTCGCGCTCGGCACCGCGGCGGGCGACCTGGTCGCCGAGCGGCTGGACCTGGGGTACCCGCTGTCGGTGGTGCTGTTCGGCGCGCTGATCGCGGTCGTGGCGGGCGCCCGTTACGTGCTCGGCCTGAACGCGATCACGGCGTTCTGGATCGCCTACATCCTGACCCGGCCGCTGGGCGCGTCGATCGGCGACTACCTCTCCCAGGCCCGCGAGGACGGCGGGCTCGGTCTCGGCACCACGGCCACCAGCGCGCTGTTCCTGGTCATGATCTGCGCGCTGGTCGTCTACCTGACGCTGTCGCGGCGCGACCGGACCCCGGTCGAGCAGGCGTGATACTGGGCCGGTGACCGCTCATCGCGTGCTGATCGTGGAAGACGATCACCAGTTGCGCGCAGCCCTCGCCCGCGGCCTGCGGGAGGAGGGCTTCGCGGTGTCCACCGCCGCCGACGGCGCCGGAGCCCTGCGCGCCGCCGGGACCGACGCCGTCGTCCTGGACGTCACGTTGCCGGACTCCGACGGCCGCGACGTCTGCCAGGCCCTGCGGGCACGCGGCGTGGACGTCCCGGTCCTCTTCCTCACCGCGCACGACGCCCTGGTCGACCGCCTGTCGGGCTTCTCCTCCGGCGGAGACGACTACCTGGCCAAGCCGATCCACCTCGCGGAACTGGCCGCACGGCTGCGCGCCGCGCTGCGCCGGACCGGCCCGCCCCACGCGACGGCGGGCGCGTTCACGCTCGACCCGACCCGCCACGCCCTGGAACACCAGGGCCGCTCGGTGCCCCTCACACCGACCGAGTTCCGCCTGCTCGCCCGTCTCATGGCCGAGCCCGGCGCGGTCGTCCGGCGGCACGCCCTGCTCAGCGCGGCCTGGCCCGACGGCGCCCACGTCGCCGACAACACCCTCGACCAGTACCTGACCCGGCTGCGCCGCAAGATACGCGACCTGGACGCCCACCACGGCATCACGACCGTCCGCGGTGTGGGCTACCGGTTCGCATGACGCCGATCGCGAGGGCGGGGGTGAGGGCGAGAGCGCTGCTCGGCATGCGACCGGGCACGCTGCGCGGGCGGCTGGCGCTCCTGGCGCTGGTCACCACGGCGGCGTGGGCGCTGCTGCTGACCGTGCTGTTCAACGTGGTGCTGGACGGCCGGCTGCGCGCCGACGCCGACGGCCTGCTGCGGACCCGCGCGGAAGCGGCGGCCTCCACCGTGCAGGTCATGCCCGGCGGCGCGCTGCGGATTGCCGAACCCGCCGACGACAGCGCCCTGGACACCGGCATCTGGATCTACCAGGGCACCCGCGCCGTGGAACGGCCGGCCGGGCGGATCTGGCTGCAGCGCGAGGCCGACGCGCTCGCCGGCGCGGAGCCGGGGTTCACCACCATCGGCGACGTCCGGCTGTACGCCCGGCCGGTCGCCGCCGGCGGGCACCGGGCCGGGACGATCGTCACGGCGGCCGGCCTGCGCGCCTACCACCGGACGCTGACCTCGGCGCTCATCGGATCGATCGTCCTGGCGCTGCTGCTGCTCCTGGGCGTCTACGCGGTGACGCGCGCCGTGGTCGGCCGCGCGCTGCGTCCGGTCGCCGAGATGACCGGGCAGGCCGCCGACTGGAGCGGGCACGATCTCGGCCGCCGGTTCGGCACCGGCCGCCGCCCCGCCGAGCTGTCGGCCCTCGCGGCCGGTCTGGACGAACTGCTGGGCCGGCTGTCGGTCGTCCTGCGCCACGAGCGGCAGTGGAGCGCCGAGCTGTCCCACGAGTTGCGGACGCCCTTGTCCAGGATCGTCGCCGAGACCGACTGGCTCTCCCAGCGGCCCCGTCCCGCCGGAGAGCAGCGAGCCGCGCTCGATGTGATCAGAAACGCCGCCGAGGAGATGGAACGGATCTGCCAGACGCTCCTGGCCGAGGCGAGGAACCGCGACACCCGGCTGCCCGGCCGGTGCGCGCTGCCGGCCCTGGTGGCGGACCTGGCCGCGCGATGGCCCGCCACCGCACCCGGCCTGGACGTGGAGACGCCGGCCGGAGAATTGACCGCGGGGGCCCCGCCGGAGATCGTGGAACGGATCCTGGCGCCGCTGCTGGACAACGCGCGCCGCCACGCCGCCACCACGGTCGTCGTCCGCCTGGAGCCCGGCGTCCGCATCGTGGTCCATGACGATGGCGCCGGTGTCCCCGAATCCGCACGTGACCGGGTGTTCGAACCCGGCTTCAGGGCCGAGCCCGCCGACGGCCACCAGGGCGCGGGCCTCGGCCTCGCACTGGCCCGCAGACTCGCCAGATCCGCGGGCGGCGACCTGACACTCGGGGGAAAGGCGGCCTTCGTAGTCACCCTCCCACCCGGCTGACCCCACCGCCCGCCACCGGTGAGCCAGGTGAAGTGCTGGACAGCGACCCACGGGGTGCGGTGACCCGCGAAGGTTTGACTGGTCACCGTCCGAAGACATCTTCCGGTGAAGGGCACCCATCACCTTCCCTGCCCCGTCGCGAGAATTGGGTCAGGACGTGGCGGAGCCCGCAGTACCAGTGATGATCTTTTTGACCTTACGACGGTCGATGCCGTAGTTCGCGGCCAGATGGCGCTGGGAGACAGGACGGCCCGGCCCGTTCAGGCTGGCGCGATATTCGGCCAGGACGGCCTGTTCGGGAGTCTGTTCCATCCTGGTGCGGTCCGGGTTGGGCTGCTCCAACCTGGTGTGGTGGAGTTCGGGCTCGGTTGGCGGACGGGTTGACCTGTGGCGGGTGAGGGTCATCAGCAATTCGAAGGAGCCGACCAGGGCCAGGGCGGGGCAAGCGCTGATCAGGGCCCCGATGGGGCCGTGGGCGGCGCCGTGCGCCACGTTGGCGCCGATGGTGGCGCAGATGCCCGCTGCCAGGTTCCATTTGGCCAGTGCCGGTACGGGATGGTTGCGGCGGCTGGCGTCCAGGATGACCATGGACGCCGCCCAGATGAGGCCGTCCACGGTGAAGGGGACCAGCCGCGCGGTGGTGCCGGGTTCGCCGTGGGTGCGGACGAGGTCGAGTGCGTGTGCGTAGGAGATGATCGCGGCGACGGCGGCGACCGTGATCACTGCGACCGCTGTGGTGATCTTGATGAGGTGTTCGGTCATCGGTCGGGTCCTTGCGGCGCGTTGTGAGTTTGCTGGTGTGCGGTGGGGCGGGTGAAGCCGAGCACGGCGCGGTGGCGGTAGGACTGGATCTGGACGACGGTGCCCGTGTGGGGTGCGGCGATCATCTTTCCGCCGCCGATGACCAGGCCGACATGGCCGGGGTTGTTGGTGGAGGTGCCGGGCCCGGAGTTGAAGAACACCAGATCGCCCGGCTGTTCACGGTCATGGGGGATGCGGGGGCCATGCCGCCATTGCGCGCCTGACACGCGGGGGATGGTGATTCCGGCGGCGTGGTAGGCGGCGTGGGTGAGGCCGGAGCAGTCGAAGGCGCTCGGTCCGGCGGCGCCCCAGGCGTAGGGTTTGCCGAGCTGAGCGTGGGCGTAGGCGATGGCGCGGGCGGCGGCCGGCCCGGCGGGCGGGACGGCTGGGACTGAGCCAGGTGCGGCACAGGATCCGGTGCTGGGCGCGACCGGTTCGGGCCGAGGGCCGGTCGTCGTGTAAGCCCTGGCTTGGCGCGTGACGCGGTCGACGTAGTTGGAAGAGCGGTTGTAGTGGAGCAGGGCGCTGCGCAGTCGCGCCGGTGCGCCGTTATGGCGCAGGTAGCGGGCGGCGGCAGGGATGGCGTCAGCGGGGTTGTAGATTTCTTTTCGGCCGTCGTGGTCGCCGTCGACGCCGAACGCGGCCCATGTGCCCGGCATGAACTGCATGGGGCCTGCCGCCCCGGCGAGGTTGGTGCCCGATCTGATTCCCGGAGCGGTGCCGCGTCCGTGGTCGGACTCGATCTCTCCGACGGCTGCCAGGACGTTCCAGCCGATCTGGTATTTGGTTCCTGCGTCGAGGTAGAGGCGCAGGTAGGTGGGCGGGATGTCAGCGGCACCGCCTCCGGCGCGAGGGGTGCCGGTGGCGGGGGGCGGCGGGCAGGCGGCGCTGGGAATGCCGGAGCCGGACAGGACGGCGCCGAGCACGGCGATCAGCACCGCCATGAGTGTCAGGACCGCGATCACCACTGCAATGACCAGCGGCATCATCGTGTCCGAGGCCGGTGCGGCATGTCGGGTTCGGGTCGTGGGGTGGTGCTCCACAGGTGGGCCAGTTCGGCGAGGCGGTGGCGGGGACCGGCGGCCGGGGCGGGTTGCCAGATGGGGCCGGCGGGACCGTCGGGCGAGGTGGTGGGGGTGTGAACGGCGGTGGCGACCGGGACCTCGAGGGTGTCGCCCAGCAGTTTGCGGAGGTTGGCCTCTCGGGTGGGGCTGGGCAGCCAGAACAGCACGGGTGTGGTGGTGCCGGTGGCTTCGGCGAGGTCGGCGTATCCGCCGAGTTTGCCGGCGACGCGGGCTAGGGTGCCGGTGCCGGTGTCGTGTTCGAGGAAGAAGTCCAGCGTCGCCGATCTTGCGGCTGCGCCTGCGCGGGTGGCGGGTGCTGTCGAGCTGAACTCGGTCCAGCGGCCGTAGGCGTCGGGGCGGGCGAGGTCGCCCCACAGGCTGGCGCAGCGGTGTTCGGACCACCACGGGTCCAGGCGAGTGCCGTCGTTGCGGTGGCGGGCGTGGGCGTGCAGCTGGGCGAAGAAGTCGTTGACGCCGGTTTGATGGCCGAGGCGAGGTGATACGGCGATGCCGGTGACGGCGTCCTGGCGATAGCCGAAAGCATTCGGGCTCTGGCCGTGCTGGGCGGCGAGGACGTGTGCGCCGGCGGGGCCGAGGACCCAGTGCCAGGGCACGGATCCCGTGGGTGTCCAGGGCCGGAATCTCAGCAGGGCGTGCAGGCGGTAGAGCCGGTTGAGGCGTTGCCGGGCGCGTTCGGGGCTGGGGAAGAAGATGGCGGTGAGCTGGCCGGTGGTCAGTACGCGGTGCTCCCAGATCAGGGTGAGGATGTCCCGGTCGCGGTGGGTGAGGCGGTAGGCCAGGTCGGCGATCAGTTCCGGTGTCACCCGCGGCGGGCGGCTCTGTGGTCCGCGGAGGCGCAGGGCGGTGTTTCTGGGTGTGCGGGTCATCGCAGGTCCTCACTGTCGGCCGCTGCGGCAGCCCGGTCCGCGCCCTCCACAGCGGCGTCGGGCCGGCCAGCCTGGTCGGTGGTGTTGCTCGTGTCGGTCGGGGAGGTTGAAGTGGCCGCCGTGAGGGCGTGTCGCGCGGGAGCGTGCTCGACCGCGCTCGACCTGCGTTTGCCCCGGGTGGCGGCGTAGTGCTCGCGGGAGGCCCGTCGGACTGCTTGGGCACGCCCGGGAATGGCGGCGGGCAGTGGGCGGGTGCGGAGGGTGAACGGTGGGGCGGGGGCGTTGCCGTCCATGATGCGGGCGGCGGCTTGGTAGGCGCCCAGGTGGGACAGGTCGTGCGGGGACAGCAGGGGGGCGGTGTGGCGGGCCAGGTCGGTGGCGTCTTCGGGGGAGGCGGCGAAGTAGATCTTGTTGCGGGCGTCGGCGGAGACGGCTTCGCGGAGGTCTTTGGGGAGTTGGGACAGGTGCTGGTGGGCCAGGGTGAGGCTGAATCGGTAGGCGCGGGCTTCGGCGAGGATGTCGGAGATGGAGCCGGGCAGGTTGAGGAAGTTGTGGGCCTCGTCGATGTAGGCGGCGGCGTCGCGGCGGTCGTGCTCGGCCAGGGTGGCGCGTGGGGTGATGGCCTGCCAGGTGTGGGCCAGCAGCAGTGACCCGAACAGCCGGACGGCGTCCTCGCCGAGCACGCCTTTGGGGAGCCGGGCCAGGATCAGGCCGCCGCTGCCGAGCATGGCGCCCAAGTCGACGGTGGAGGCGCCGCCGGACAGGGTGTCGCGGACGAACGGCCGCAGCAGGACGGCACGAAGTTTGTTCATCACCGGGCCGATCACCGTGGCGCGTGCGGCGGGGGTGAGTTCGTTGTAGGAGTCCCAGAAGCCGCACAGCAGCTCGTCGGCAAGCCGGGCGGTGACGCGGGCCCGGTAGGGCGTGTCGGTCAGAAGCCGCGGGATGTCGCCGAGCGTGGCGCGGGCGCCGTTGACACGGGTGAGGGTCAGGCAGGCCGAGCGGAGCAGGTCGTCCAAGCGAGGTCCCCAGGAAGAGGAGAAACAGCGGCGGAAGGTGGTGACGATCGACTCGGCCGCGAACGCCGGATCCGGGCCGGCCAGGACGTTGAGGCAGGGAGGTCGGTGGCGGTCGGCGGGATCGAACACCACGGTGCGGCCGATGGCGCGTTCGGGGAGCCGGTCCAGCACGTCGGCGACCAGGTCGCCTTTGGGGTCGATGACCAGCGCACCACGTCCGGCGGTGGCGTCGGACACGATGAGGCCCGCCAGGAAGGTCGACTTGCCGACGCCGGTCTGCCCGAGGACGTGCAGGTGCTGGCGCGCGCCGGCGACGGTGAGCCCGACCGGGCGGGCCGCCCCGGCTTCGGAGTCGCCCAGCACCCGCACTCCGGGTCCGCCGATCGGCACGGCGGGCGAGGGCGCGATCGGGCGGGCGCCGGCGCGGGTGACGCCGGGCGCGGCCAGGTCGTAGGGCAGATGGGCGAGTGCGGCCAGTTCGGGAACCGAGAGCAGGAACCCGCGGTCCAGCCGCCGGGCCACGAGCTCGGCGCCGGGGTGGCGCAGGCGTCGGCGGCGCAGATGCTGGTGGGCGGAGGTGAACAGCGCGAACGTCGAGGCCGTCTCGTGGGCCTGGGCGCGTAGCCAGCCTGCGGCGGCTTGGTCGTGGTTTCGGGTGGCCACCGCGTAGCGGATCTGGGCTTCCAAGCGTGGCCGGGCGGCTTTGGCGAGGATGGCGCGGACCTGGTCGGCCCGCTCGGGGAACTGCCGGGCGATTCCGCTGGCGTCGGCGCGCCCGGACATTCCCGGTGTCACCAGGTCGAACAGCAGGCTCTGGGGTGCGGTGGAACGGCCGCCGCGCAGGGCCGCTGCCACGCGGTAGGCGCGACGCAGCCGCCGTCCGGTCATGGGGCGGGCCAGGATCTGCACGGCCAGGTGCTCGCCGTCGGCGAGGCCGGACGCGGCGCCCAGCAGCGCGCGCAACGGGTCACTGCCGTGCTCGGTGGCCAGCGGATAGTGGTCGGGCCGGCCCGGGACCAACCGCCCGCCGGCCACGTGTGCCTCCTCCGGCAGAGGCGAGGTGGCGGCGCGGGTGGTGAGGGTGGCACCCGGCCACGCCGACCGGATGGTCTTCTCCACCAGGCCCGGCGGGATGACCCCAGGGACCCAGACCTGGAAGCGGACACCGTCATGGTCGGCGAGGTACTCGAACGCCAGATGCGGCTGCCCGTACCAGGCGCGTTTATAGGCCGGGAGGGTGAGCCCGACCAGGTGCGCCCACCACGCGGCGGCGCTGTCGGCCTCCACCTGGGGTGGCACCGCGATCTCGATCACCCGC
The DNA here is from genome assembly GCF_900659635.1 of Actinomadura roseirufa. Taxonomy (GTDB): domain Bacteria; phylum Actinomycetota; class Actinomycetes; order Streptosporangiales; family Streptosporangiaceae; genus Spirillospora; species Spirillospora roseirufa. The sequence continues at coordinate 18,358 of NZ_CAACVB010000036.1, forward strand.
GCACCAGGGGCCAGGCGGGCGTTACGCCACGCCCACACCGCTCGCCGCGCCGCCATCACCGCCGCTGCGGTACCGAGTACGCCTGCCAAAGCTGCGGGGCCGTAGCAGGTGAGGTCGCTCAGGATCATGTGGGGACCGTGCGGCAGGTCGGCGGCAAAGTTGGTGAGCTGATGCGCGATGGTGCCGGTGCTCATCGAGGATCGGTCTCCTTGGATGGGCTGGCGGGTGTGCCGGTGGCGCCGAGGCGGGTGAGTTCGGCGGGGTCGGTGGTGGTGAGCAGGTGCTCGTGGGGGCTGGCCAGGGCGGTGAAGGCTGCTCGCTGTGAGCTGCCGGCCGTTCCGCACAGCAGCCCTTGACCGCGGTCGGCGGTGAGCAGGAACGCCTTCTCGCCGTCGGTGAGGTCGAACGCGCGGGCGATGTCGCCGGCGGTTTGGGGTGCTTGGCGGAGCAGGATCTGGGTGGCGGAGTTGGCGATGACGGCCCGTCCCAGGTCGCTGGACAGCAGGTCGGCGGCGTCCTGGGTGACCACGGCCAGACCGGCCCAGTGCTTGCGGGCGGACTTGGCCAGCCGGTACAGGAACCGGGCGCCCTCGTCTCGGCACATCAGTGTCCACGCCTCGTCGACGACCACCAGGCGGCGGCGCCGGTCGGCCGGGTCGGTCAGGGTGCGCCAGATGGCGTCCAGGGCCAGCAGCATCCCGACGGTGCGGGTCTCCTCGGGTAGGTCCCGCAGCGAGAACACCACCAGATGCCCGCCGGGGCGGGTGCTGGTGCCCGCGGCGAAGAGCCCGCGAAACGACCCGGTCACGTACGGCGCGAGCCGCGCCGATAGTTCCAGTGCCTGGTCGGCCTGCGGGGTGCCGGACTCGCCGGCCTGATCGAGCTGGGCGGCCACGTCGGCCAGCAGCGGCGCGGGACGCGCCCACGTGCGGGGGTCGCAGGTGATGCCGCGTGCGGCGTAGGCGGCCATGACCGCGCGGTCCAGGACCGCGCGTGCCGGTGGGGTGAGCGGTTCGTCCAGCATCGTCGAGACGAGTGTCTGGGCGAACAACGCGCGCCGGATCACGGTGTCCTCGCCTTGGCCGGTGGGAAGGTCGAAGGGGTTGAGGTGCACGCCCGGTGCGCCGAGGCCGAGGTGGGTGCCGCCGACGGCTCGGCAGAGCCGTTGGTATTCGTCTTCGGGGTCGACGACGGCGACGTGCACGCCTTGGTAGAGCAGGCGGAGGGTTTCGAGTTTGGTGAGGTAGGACTTGCCGGCCCCGGAGCGGGCCAGGGTGACGGAGTTGTAGTTGTCCTGGGCGAACCGGTCCCAGGCCACCACGCCCGCCGAGTAGGCGTTCAGCCCGTACAGCACGGGGGTGTCGCCCAGGTCGGGTTGCAGGTCGGGTGAGGTGAACGGGAACGCAGCGGCCAGCGCGGCGGTGTCGAACACCCTGCGGACTTTGATGGTGTCGGCGCCCAGGGGGAGGGTGGTGGTCCAGCCTTGCAGGGCGCGGAAGGTGGTCGGCTGGGCGTCCAGCAGCAGTGACGCCGCCACCGTCCGCACCCGCTGCACCTGCGCGTCCAGTTCGTCGTGGGTGGTGGCGTGGACGGTCAGGTAGAGCCCGACGCGAAACAGCCGCCCATGACCGCGCGCCAGGGACGCGGCGAGTTCGGCGGCGTCGTCGGCGGCGGCCTCGGCACCGAAGTCGGCGAGCCGGCCGCGTTGCGCGTCGGCGTGTGAGGCCGATTCCAGCCGGGCGAGTTGCCGTCGTAGTCGCTGTGCGGCGATCAGCGGCGGGATCGGTTCGATGTGCAGGGCCACGTCCACTCGGCCGGGGAAGGTCAGCAGGGGTTCCAGCCACCCGGCGCCGACCTCGCGGGGGTAGCCGGCCACCCCGAACGACGCGCACACCCCGCCCGGCAACTCCACCGATCGAGGGTTGACCCGCACCGCCGACGGCCCCAAGACCTCCGAAGCGCCCTCGGCGTGCGGCTGCAGCGGAGCCTGTTCGCGGGACGGGAGGAGACGGGCGAGGGTGTGCAGGTGGGGACGCATTCACGGCTCCTGTCGTGCGGTGATCGGCGCCCCTAGGCCGGCGTTGTCCACGGGGCGGGGATCGCCTGGGGACAAGGAGGCCGCCAGGACGGCGGTGCAGGCGTCGGCGTCCAGCACCTCGGCTGCCACGCCGAGCGCGGTGAGCGCTGCGACGGCTTCAGCGGCACGACGCAACGCCACCGCGGCACCCGCGTCCCGGGAAACCCTCGTGCCCCTTTGCGGCCGGGCCGGTCGTAGCGCGGAGGTCGCCGCCGAGTGGGCGGTGGTGTCGCCGATCACGATGAGGACCTGGCGGTTCAGCAGCTCATGCCGCTCACCCAACCCGGCCAGGAACGCGGCGTGATCGCGGGCGGCCTGCCGCAAGGCAGGGTCGGGCAATGCCGCCGCGTGGCCGGTGAGATGATCAGCCAGCCCGGACAGGTCGATGGGACGGGCTTGGACGAGGATCTGCACGCCGGTGTCCAGCGAGTTCAGCCACCGCCCGAACATCGCGACCAACCCGGCCTGCTCGCCCGGGGTCCGCAACCCGAACGGCACCGTCCCGGCACGGACCAGCACGGCCGTGCCGCCTGCGGCCAGCTCCATCACCCCGTCCGCGCGGACGGCGTGCACCGGCAGCCGCAACGGCGCGGGAAGGCGGCCACGCATCCGGCACCAGCCCGGCGGCGCCTGCACCGGCTCGCCGGTGCTCACCTGTTCCCGGGGTGCCCGCACAAAGGCCAGCGCTGCGGCGGCGAAGCGGTCCAGGCTCATCCCGTCGTGGCGGGCGACCGCCAGCACGCACCCGGCCGCCACCACCGGCAACCCCAGTCCGACCAGCACCGGCAGCGGCAGCAGCGTCTGGAAGGTCAGCCACCCCCACAAAACCACCCCGCCGGTGCAGGCCACGATTGCCACCTGCCGGGCGGTGAGCCCGTAGAGGATCTTGTCGGGCCGGTCGATGTCGGCCGGGATCTTCACACTCATCGGTGGCTCGTCGCGCCCGGTCATGCTCTCCTCCTCCTCTTGGGCGGCTCGATCCACAAGGTCAGCTGCCGGTGCGGGACCGGCCGCCGCGGCATGCCGGGCAACATCAACTGCCGTCCCCGCCGTGCGGCCGGCGTCCGAGGGGCTGGTCCCGTGGCTGCGGTAGACCCGGCCGAGCGTGGGGGAGAGGACGGTGTTTTGGGGACGCGGGTGACCGGGATTGGCAGGGCCAGCTGCACAGGCCGCTTACCGGCGGCTTTGGGCGGGATGGGGATCGGCAGCGCCAGCTGCATCGGACGGCCTCCTCGACTCGTGTCGGTGTCGCCCTCAGGCCCCTCGCCCGAGGGCGGGACCGGCTGCGGTGGCGGCGGCGTGGGGGTGGGCGCTGGCGGCGGCGGGGGCACGGGGTGAGGCGGAACCGGAGGAGGAGGGGGTGGTGGGGGCGTGGGACGGGGGTATCGCCGTGGGGCCGGGATGGCGCGGCGGCCGCCCATCAGGGCGCCCAGGCCGCGGTAGAGGATGAGGCCGCGCAGCATCCGTCCGGCGGACTGCGGTGTCGCGGCACGCCAGATGGTCCGTGCGACCCAGGAGGGGATGCGGACCATCACCCACAGAAGACACAACGCCAGCAGCAGATCGGTGACTTCGCTGCGTGAGGGGATCCCCAGGAACGAGTCGCCGGAGTCGCGGGTTTTGGTGAACAGCAATCGGAACGTGGTCGTCAGCACCAGTGACTGGCACACCTGGATCGCCAGGATCCCGGTGATGCCGCGCCACCACAGCCGCGCCAGCCCGTCGGTGACCGGCAGCGCGTGGAACATCAACGCCAGCGGCGCCGCCGCGATCAGCACCATCGTGATCGCGATCCGCACCACGTAGATGAACCCCACGCACAACGCCAGCACGATCACCCCCAGCGCGACGAACGCCAGGAACTGCTGCTGGTAGACCGTGTTCATCGTGATCGACCCGGCGATCGTGTCGGCGACCACGCGCGGATCGATCGCGCCCGACCCGGTGGTCAAGAACGCCCCCGACAGGCCGTTGGCGAAGGTGATCGCGTACCCGATCACGGTGAGGCTGCAGTTGGAGGCCACGAACGCCGCCACCAGCCGTCCCACCAGCTGCCCGGGCGTCAGCTCGGTTCCCGGCAGGCCGTGCCCGGCCATGAGCCACACCCCGGCGGCGGTGATGACAGCGATCGGGGCGGCGCCCGAGTGCTGCTGGCACACTGCTGCCCCAACTTCCCGGGATTTGATCTCATGTGGACCGACCAGGGCTAAGACGCCATCTAAGTGCGTGTTTGAGAAGGATCTTGTTATTGGTATGTGAGGGGGCATGGGCCTTAGCGGACCGCGGGTCGCCCGCCACGTGCCAGGCGGCGGGTCATCAGGCCGATGGCGGCCCATCGGATCATGGCTTCGCTGGTGGCGGGGTGGCGTTCGTAGTCGCGGGCCAGCCGCCGGTGTGCGGTGAGCCAGGCTGGCGTCCGTTCGACCACCCACCTGCGGGGCAGCACGGCGAACCCCTTCTGGTCTGTGGGTTTGCGGACGATGTCGATCGTGGTGTGCAGGGTCTGGGTGGCCCAGTCGACCAGGCGTCCGGAGAATCCGGCGTCGGCGAACACGAACCGGCAGGTGGGCGAGGCCAGATACAACCCCAGCAGCGCGCCCTTGGCGCCGTCGCGGTCCTGGACGCTCGCTGCGCACACGGTCACGGTGATGAGCAGGCCGAGGGTGTCGGTGACGATGAAGCGCTTGCGTCCGGCCACCTTCTTGCCCGCGTCGTACCCGCGGGTGCCCCGGCCGACGGTGTCGGCGGCCTTGACGCTCTGGGAGTCGATGATGCCCGCGCTGGGGTCGGCGTCACGGCCCTCGCCTTGGCGGACCTGCTGCCGCAGCACATCGAGCATCCGCAGCGTGACCCGCTGCTTCTCCCACCGCACGAAGTACCAGTACACCGTCTGCCAGGCGGGAAGTCGGCGGGCAGCTGCCGCCACGGGCAGCCGGTGCGCACCACGTACAGCACCGCGTCCACGATCTCGCGCCGCGAGTGCTTCTCGGGGCGGCCACCGCTGCCGGCCGGTGGCAGCAGCGGCTCCACCAGCGCCCACTCCTGATCGGTCAGGTCCGAGGGGTAACGCGACGTCCGAGCCACCACGCCACCCTGCACGAACCAGCACACGACATCACGCAGCCACACCGACCTAGATCAACTTCTCAAACACGCACTCAGACGTCATCGACGCCGTGCTCCGCGATAAACAGCCCTACCAACCCACACGCACGCCCGCCACCCGAGCGGCTTGACGAATCCCATAGGGACACCCCCCGGCGGCGGGCCCTGAAAGGCGTCTCCTCTCGGGACCCACTTGAAAGCGCGAGTAATGGTGAAATGTGATTGCGATCACTTCAACTGTTAAGAAGATTAGTCTCGGCATGTATCGTTCGGGTGTGATGAAAGAAACTTTCCTCGCCTTCTAGCTGCGGATATACGGTCGGAGCATGTTGAATTTGTCCAATGACGGCCAAGTAAAAGATACTTTACTCCCATGCTCTGCAAACCTCTTGATCTTCACGGGATGAGCTCTTAAGTTTCCCTCAACCCCGCATTCCAACTCCCCCACCCGAGAGGGCTAGGAATGAGAATCAGGACAGCCGCATGTGGGTTCGTGGCGATGGCCGGAATGGTGGTAAGCGCCCTCCCAGCGCAAGGTCAGGAAGTCCCGCCAACTCCCGTTCAGCCAGGCGTTCAGGTTCAGATCGACGATCAGCTCGCCAAGTTCCCCGGCGGAGCCCAAACCGGCGCCAACGAGGTCAGCTACCGGGACGGCAGGGTGACCCTGACCATCCCCGCCGACATGGCCGCCGCCGACCCGTGCGCGACCGGCGCCTACTGCTTCTACGACGGCAAAGACTTCACCGGAAGGAAACTCACCTTCCGGGACTGCGGCAAGACCGGCCTGTGGCAGTTCCTCACCGACTACGGGTTCGGGAACAAGACCTCCTCCTGGCAGAACCGCACCAAGCACACCGTGGTGGTATATGACCAGGCCACGCAGCCGCCGACGACCCTGTGGACCGAGAACCCGGGGGCGGAGTCGGTTAACGTCGGAACCGCCGCCGACAACAAGGCCGACGCGTTCGAAACGATCTGCGGATGAGGTCGCCGATGAAACGGCGTCGCTTTCCCTTGCTGGTCGCTGCGGCGGCAAGCGTTCTGTCGATCTCGTTGACCGCATTCACGCCGAGCCCGGATGCGGACGGTTCACCGGCGGGATCATCCACCGAAGGGACGGAGTTCCGCCGCGACCCCAATGACCCTGCGGCGGTGAAGGGCTTTCTGGAACGGCAGCGTGCGGCGCCCAAACAGCACAAGTGCAACACGTCGCGCGCGGGGCACAGAAAAAGGGTCCGGCGCAACGGGCCGACGCGGTGGTGCATCGAGCGGATCGACCCGGCCAGGGCTCCCAAGGCGCCGGCGCGGTCGAAGATCAAGCGCAACGCCGCCGACCCGACCCCGCCCCAAGCCCTGTGCTCCAAGAAGCCGGGTCAGACCAACTACGACCGCTTCCACGCCTGTTACGAGGACACGGGGCGGATCCTCAACGAGGACACCGGCGCGGTCGCTGGCATCTTCCGCTGGGACGTGTGGGCGACACTGAGCGCGAAGAACCCCACCTGGCTGATGCAGGCCGGCGTGACCGTCACCAGCATGTCCGCTGAGCTGTTCGAGGCGGCACCGTGGTTCGTGGCCTCCCTGGATTGCCCGCAGAACCAATGCGAGAAGCCCACCCCCGTGAAGAAAAGAATCTTCCCGAACACCTACACCTACTACGAGCTGCCGACATCGATCCCTGGCGAGGGCAGCATCAGATACACCAACCCGACCATCATCCTGACCCTCAACACCGATCACGCATGGCCGGGCGACGGCGCCGCGCATCCGGTGGACGACCCGTTCAACGTCCGCTGCGACAAGGAGACCTACATCGGCGGTCACGGCTGCGTGTTCTACATGGGTAACGCGGCCGCCGCGATCTTTTCCATCGACTACGCGAACGCGGACACGAAATATGGGGATTACCGGGAGGTGGTCAAGCACAACTTGTATGCCATTGAAGTGCGCGACAACCTCAAGCACTACGGCCACATCAACTACGGCAACCCGCTGCACCGGATCGACCCGAATAAGATCGATGCGAATCGCAGGAAGGTGTGCACCCCCGCCTTCCAGCAGAAGGCGTCCTCGCTCGGCCTGTCGTGCGACGAGTACCCCTACGCCTCCAGCGAGGAGGGGGGCACCACGAGCCTGCGTCGTTCGTGCGCCTTCCTGCCCGGGCCGCAGAACTCCGCACACGGCAACGCTCTGGAGAACGTCCTCTACAAGCCGAACCGGATCCTGCCGTCGCTTGACGAGGGCGGAAAGCACATCCAGGGCGATCCATACTGGGTGTGGGTGACCAACGCTCCACCCAAGGAGAAGATCCCGACGGTGAAGCAGTGCGACCTGTACTAGCCCACTAGGGATATCGACGCCAGGGTACCCGCTCCTTCGGAGTGGGTACCCTGGCCGCGTCTCGCACCCCCGACCCGCTGAGGATCACCATGCTCCCCACACTCCCGCCCGTAGCGCTCACTGGTGCGCAGGCCAACACCATCGCCCAGTCCATGGATTCCGGGATCTCCACCGAACCCCAGCGGGGCGACCCGCGTGGCATCGTGGCCGACTGCCTGGCCATCCGGGAATCCATCGGCTGGCACGACGCGACCCTGCCACAGGTCCACATAACGCTCACCGCGAGGCAATGGGACGTCGTCGTCGCCGAACTCGACCGGACTGCGCTCGCCCTCTCGGGTGACCCCGAAGAAGCCGAAGAAACCGACGCATGCCTGCGCACTCTCGATAGCATCTTTGACCAGATACAGCTACCGGCGCACGATGCCGGACCACCACAGCACGCGGAACTTCATTTCGGCCTTGGCGGCGCCAGCGGCTACGTGCTGCGCCAACCCACATGGCGCGGGAAACACGTCGCCATCGACACCATGCCGGCCCACGACGACCCCCGCACGACACAAATCGGCGGCACCTTCGACGGAGCGGCCCTCCTCATCATGACGCAGGCGCGAGAAGTCGACCTCGACCTTCACATCCTTCCAACCGCGCCCGAACCGCCCACCGGTGGAACGGTCGCCGAAACCAGCCAGCAATGGCTCAGCCACCCCCACCCGGAACTCATGTGCGTAGTCCCCGGCGGATGGCACGAACAGGTGGCGACACTGACCAACCACTTCTGGCCGCACGTCATCTACCGGGTACGGCTCACCGTCACCACGAACGCCGCCATGGAGAACCACCTCGTACAGATCTGGCCTGAACACGTCACGACAGCGGAACGGAGCCAATGACCGGACGGCAACTCACCGCCGTCGAGCCGCCTGTAGCCCTCGTGCGCGTCCGGAGACACACCCGTAAGGGGCCCCGGAGACGGAAGCTGATTCTTGATCACGCCGCGGTGTCACTGGCGGCAGCCCTGTCGGTGCCGACATACACCGACGCGGGCGCCGCGTTCCTCGACCGCGAACTCATCGTGGTCGTCACCGCTGTGGTCATCGTCCTCACGCTGGTGGTGCAGGGACTGAGCTTCCCCCCGTTGCACGGACACTGATGTTGCCCCGGTTTCACGGACTTGGTGGTGAGGAGATCAGGTTCGGCGGGTGGGTGGTTTCGAACTGTATCGGGCTCATGTAGTCCAGGGCGGAGTGGCGTCGGCGGCGGTTGTAGAACCCTTCGATGTATTCGAAGATCGCGTTGGCGAGTTCGACGCGGGTTCGCCGGCGTTGCCGGTCGAGCAGCTCGGTCTGCATGCGTGCCCAGAATGACTCGGCCACGGCGTTGTCGTAGGGGTCGCCGACGGTGCCCAGGGAGGGCGGCAGCCCGGCTCGGCGTGCGCGTTTGGTGAAGGTCCATGAGGTGAACTGGGTGCCGTGATCTGCGTGGATGACCCCGGTTGGGGATTTGTCCGGCGGTGCCGCGGGAGTCGATCGCCATGCCGAGCGCGGAGGTGGCCGGGTCGGCCCGTTGCCGCGAATCGATGGCCCGGCCGACCACACGGCGGGAGTAGGTGTCCAGGACCACGCAGCAGTAGAGCTTGCCCTCGCGAGTGGGATGCTCGGTGATGTCGGTGACCCACAGCTGGTTCGGTCCGTCGCGGTGGAAGCCACGTTTCACCAGGTCGGTGACCGTCGCCGATGCGGGGACCCGCTTGGCTCTGCGCCGCAGCGGCAGCCCCGCCGGGCCGGCCCGCCGCATCAGCACCGCCACCGTCTTGCGGGACACGATCACGCCTTGCCCCTGGACGAGCTCGGCGCCCACTCGGGGTGATCCGTAGGTCTGTCGCGATGCCTGATGGATGGCCGTGATCTGATCGGTCAGCCACGCCTGGCGGATGGCGCGGGCCGACGGAGGACGGATGCGGGCGTCGTAGAAGCCGGACCGGGACACTCCGAGGGTCAGACATGCCTGCTTGACCGGGACGCCCTCAACGGCCGGCTCGGCCACCAGGGCGAAGCGGGCTTTGGGGGGCACCACCTGCTCGATCGCCGCGGCGGCCTTGCGCCAGATCTTGACCTCGTTCTCCAACTCGGCGATCCGCGCTCGAGCCTGAGACAAAGCAGCGGACTCGGCCTGTGCGGGGCTGAGCGGCTTCAAGCCACGCTCGATCAGGTCCCGCCGCTTCCAGCGGTGCAGGCAGGACTCCGCGATGCCCAGCGACGCGGCCACCTCCCGCACCGATCATCCCGACTCCAGCAGATCCAGCGCACGCCGACGAAACTCCGGCGGGTAAGGCTTGGGCACCAGAACGATCTCCTTCGCAAGATCGCCGAACCCTACCTCTCTCAACAACCGTGCCCGTCAATCGGGGGCAACATCAAGGTGTCCGTGCCGTGGGGGGAAGCTCAGACCTGTCGACGGTGCGGTGCAGGGGCCAGACGGCGTCATGGCTGGCGGTCTTCAGGCGCATGATTCCGGGGGACACGATCGGGGGCCGGTCGAAGGGGCTGCCGACACGGTGGCGACTACCGAGCGAACATGGAGCTAACGCGGGGACATATTGGACATGGATCTTGCTGTGTAAGTGCGCGTTTGCGCAGGTCAGGTGGGGCGCGCCCGGCAGGATTCGAACCCGCGACCGTCGGTTTAGAAGACCGATGCTCTGTCCAGCTGAGCTACGGGCGCTCGGCGGCCCGGCGGGGCGCCGGGACACAGTGTAAGGGGGAGGCCCGCCAGGCTCCACATCTAATCGGCGGCTCGTGAGCGCGGTGGTGGCCAGGGGGTCATATCTTGGTGTGCTGTGGTGGTGAACATGGAGGTGCCGCTCTCCGGCGGGGACGTGACGGAGGGCGTGGTGCGGGTCGGGGACACGGTGCGCAGGCCGGTGGGGGCGCACAGCCCGGCGGTGCACGGGCTTCTCCGGCATCTGGAGCGGGTCGGGTTCGACGGGGCGCCGCGGGTGCTCGGGGTGGACGGGCGGGGGCGGGAGATCCTCAGCTGGGTGCCGGGGCAGACCGCGCACCGGCCGCTGCCGGGGTACGCGGTGACGGAGGAGGCGCTCGCGGGCGTCGCGCGGCTGCTGCGGCGCTACCACGAGGCGGTGGAGTCGTTCGGGGTTCCGGCGGACGAGCCGTGGGACCGGGAGGCGTCGAACCTGGACGGGGCGCCGGAGATCATCGGGCATTGTGACGTGACGCCGGAGAACGTGGTGTTCCGGGACGGCGTGGTGGTGGCCCTGATCGACTTCGATCTGGCGCGGCCGACGACGCGGTTGTACGACGTGGTGACGGCGTTGCGGCACTGGGGGCCGATCGCCGACCCCGCCGACCGGGACGCGCTGCTGTACCGGGCGGACGTGGGGCGGCGGCTGCGGGTCTTCTGTGACGCGTACGGGCTGGATCGTGACATGCGCCGGGAGGTGCTGCCGGGGGCGCGGCTGCGGTTCGAGCGGTCGTATCGGGCGATGGAGGCGCGGGCCGGGCGCGGGGGCGGCTGGGCGCGGATCTGGCATGGTGGTGCCGGGCCGCGGATCCTGCGGGCCCAGGACTGGCTGGAGCGGAACTGGGATGAACTCGATGCGCGTCTCTCCTGAGGGACTGATCCTCGGGGTGGTGCTCGACGCGCTGCTGGGCGATCCGAGGCGCGGGCATCCGGTGGCCGGATTCGGTCGAGCGGCCATGTGGCTAGAAAAGCGGACATACGGGGATTCGCGGGCACGCGGGGCCCTGTTCGCCGGTGTCCTGGTGGGGGGCGCCGGGGCTCTTGGTCTCGCCTTGGGGTCGCTCGGGCGGGGACGGGTGTCACGTGCTTTGGTGACCGCCGGGGCTACGTGGGCCGTCCTGGGTGGGACGTCCTTGGGGCGTGAGGGGCAGTTCATGGCGCGGGCCCTGGAGAGTGGAGACCTGGAGGGGGCGCGCGGGAGGTTGTCTCACCTGTGCGCCCGGGACCCTCGGGGCCTTGGGGCGGACGAGCTTGCTCGGGCGACGGTGGAGTCGCTGGCGGAGAACACGTCGGACGCGGCGATCGCTCCGCTGGTGTGGGGCGCCGTGGCGGGGGTACCGGGGTTGTTCGTCTACCGGGCCGTGAACACGCTCGACGCGATGGTGGGGTACCGGAGTGCGCGGTATGTCCGGTTCGGTTGGGCCGCGGCGCGGCTGGACGACGCGGCGAACTGGGTTCCGGCGCGGGTGACGGGCCTGCTGACGGTGCTGTGCTCGGGGAGCGGGGAGTCCTGGCGGGTGCTGCGCCGGGACGGCGGGAAGCATCCGAGCCCCAACGCCGGGCGGTGCGAGGCGGCGTTCGCGGGCGCGCTCGGGGTCAGGCTGGGTGGGACGAACTCCTACGGCGGGCTGGTCGAGCGGCGTCCGGAGATGGGGGACGGGCGGGCGCCGCGGGTCGGGGACGTGCGGCGGGCGGTGCGGCTGTCGGCGCGGGTGACGTTCGCGGCGGCGGTCCTGGCGGCGGGCACGGCGGCCGTCGCGGCGGCGGCCGCGGCGCGGGGGCGGCGATGAGCGGGGCGCTGCTGGTCGCGGGGACGACGTCGGACGCGGGCAAGAGCGTGGTGACCGCGGGGCTGTGCCGGTGGCTCGCCCGGCAGGGGGTGCGGGTCGCGCCGTTCAAGGCGCAGAACATGTCGCTGAACTCGATGGTGACCGAGGACGGCGCGGAGATCGGGCGGGCGCAGTACATGCAGGCCCAGGCGGCGGGGGTGGTGCCGCGGGCGGCGATGAACCCGGTGCTGCTCAAGCCCGGGAGCGACCGGCGCAGCCAGGTCGTGGTGCTGGGGCGTCCGGTGGCGGAGGTCGACGCGCTGGAGTACGGGGCGCACAAGGAGCGGCTGCGGGAGGTCGTGCGGGAGAGCCTGGCCGGGCTCCGGTCCGAGTTCGACGTGGTGGTCTGCGAGGGGGCGGGCAGCCCGGCGGAGATCAATCTGCGGGCCGGGGACATCGTGAACATGGGTCTGGCGCGGGCGGCTGACCTGCCCGTGGTGGTGGTCGGGGACATCGACCGCGGTGGCGTCTTCGCCTCGCTCTACGGGACGGTCGCGCTGCTGGAGCCGGGGGACCAGGCGCTGATCGCCGGGTTCGTGATCAACAAGTTCCGCGGCGCGGTGGAGTTGCTGGAACCGGGCCTTCGGCAGTTGAGGGCGCTCACCGGGCGGCCCACGCTGGGGGTGCTGCCCTGGAAGCCGGGGCTGTACCTGGATTCGGAGGACTCGCTCGCGCTGGACGCGCCGCGTCCGGACGCGGGGGCCGCCTACGGGCGGGAGACGCTTCGGGTCGCGGTCGTGCGGTTCCCGCGCATGTCCAACTTCACCGATTTGGACGCGCTGGCCTGTGAGCCGGGCGTCGCCGTCCGGTACGCGGCGAGCGCGGGGGATCTGGCGGAGGCCGATCTGGTGGTGCTGCCCGGGTCGCGGGCGACCGTGAGCGACCTGGCCTGGCTGCGGGAGCGCGGGATGGACGCGGAGGTGCTGCGGCGGGCGCGGGAGGGCCGTCCTGTGCTCGGGATCTGCGGCGGGTACCAGATGCTCGCCCAGGAGATCGTGGACGAGGTGGAGTCCGGCGCCGGGCGGGTCGGCGGCCTGGGGCTGCTGCCCACGCGGGTCGTGTTCGCAAAGGGGAAGACGCTGGGGCGGCCTGAGGGGCGCGCCTACGGTGAGGACGTGCGCGCCTACGAGATCCATCACGGCGTCGTGACCGTCGAGGGCGGGGACCCGTTCCTCGACGGGTGCCGGGAAGGGGCGGTGTGGGGGACGACCTGGCACGGCGCCCTGGAGAACGACGGGTTCCGGCGGGCGTTCCTCCGGGACGTCGCGCGGGTGGCCGGGCGGGACTTCACGCCCGCGCCCGACGTGTCGTTCGCGGCGCTGCGCGAGGCCACGCTGGACGCGCTCGGCGACCTCGTGGAGGAGCACCTGGACACCGGCGCCGTGTGGCGGCTGATCGAGCAGGGGGCACCGGACGGGCTGCCGGTCGTCCCGCCGGGAGGTCCGCGCGCCGTCGCGGACGACCCGGTGATGCCGCTCACCGCTACTTGACGAGGCCCTGGGAGCGCAGCCAGTCGCGGGCCACGAGGGCGGGGTCGCCGCCCTTCACGTCGACCTTGGCGTTCAGCTCGCGCATGACGTTGGTGGTCAGTCGCGGGCTGATCTCGGCGAACAGGGCGGTCAGCTCGGGGTGCCTGCGCAGGACCGGCTCCCGGACGGTGATCGCGGGGTTGTAGTTGGGGAAGAAGGTCCGGCCGTCCGACAGCGGGCGCAGGTCGAGTGCCTGGAGGCGCCCGTCGGTGGTGGTGACCTCGCCGAACGTGCACCGGCCCTTGCCGAGCGCCTGGTAGATGACGCCCTCGGACATCTGCCGGACGTTCCCGGCGGGCACGGTCGAGCCGTAGGAGAGGCCGTAGGCCCGCAGCATGCCCCGGAACCCGTCGTTGCGCGCGAAGAACTCGGGCGCGACGCAGAACGTCCGCTGCCCGGACGGGAGTTTCGCGATGTCGGCGAGGTCGCGGAGCCCGTACCGCCGTTGCGCGGCCGCCGTCACGGCCAGCGCGTAGGTGTTGTTGAACGGCGCGGGCGGCGCGAGCCACACGATGTGGTTCTCACGCAGGTCCAGGTCGCGGACGGCGTCGAACTGGGCGCGCGGGTCGGCGATCGGGTCCGTGCGGCCCAGATAGGTGATCCAGCCGGTGCCGGTGTACTCCCAGCCGAGGTCGTTGTCGCCGCCGGTGATGGACTTGCGGAAGGTGACGCTGCCCTGCGCGTTGGTGTGGTCGGCGACCTTCGCGCCCGCGGCCGTGAGCGCCAGCACCGCGATCTTGCCGAGGATCAGCTGCTCGGTGAACTCCTTGGAGGTCACCCGGATCTTCGTGCCCTTCAGGCCGGGGACGGGCCGGATGCCGGCGGGCTCGACCCTGGGGATGAACGCCGAGGCGGGCTTCAGTCCGCAGCCGCTTGCGAGCGGCAGGAGGCACAGGAGCACGGGGCACAGCAGCAGGGCGAGCGCCCGGCGGGGGGCGGCCATCACAGTCCCTTCGGCGCGAGGAGGCGGGCGGCCGTCCCGCCCAGCCAGTCGACCAGCAGGGCGAGCAGCGCGATGAGGACGCAGCCGGTCAGCAGGACGGGAGTGCGCTGCGTGGTCACGCCGGTGGTGATGAGGTCGCCGAGGCCGCCGCTGCTGACGAACGAGGCGATGCTCGCGGTGCCGACCATCAGGACCAGCGTGGTGCGGATCCCGGCGAGGATGACGGGTGAGGCGAGCGGCAGTTCGACGCGGGCGAGCACGGCGGCGGGGGACATCCCGATGCCCCGCCCGGCGTCGGTCAGCGCGGGGTCGACCTGCTGGAGGCCGACCATGGTGTTGCGGAGGGCGGGCAGCACCCCGTACGCCACGAGCGCGACGACGGTCGTCCAGAACCCGATGCCGAAGGCGACCGCGAGCAGCACCACCACCCCGATCGTCGGGGCGGACTGGCCGATGTCGGCCACCGCCAGCACGATGGGCGTGCCGGGACGGGCCCAGGCGCGGCTGAGCAGGATCCCGAGCGGGAGCGCGACGGCCAGGACTGCCAGGGTGGACACGGCGGTGAGCTGGACGTGCTCCCAGGTCTTCTCCCACACGTAGTGCGGGGCGAGGCTGCGCCGCTCGATCGCGTCGAGGCCGGAGTTCTCCACGTAGAGCATCCACGCGGCGCCCGCGACCAGGACGCCGGCCGGTGCGGCGAAGGCGCGCCAGGAGCGGCCGACGGGCGCGCGCGGGGCGCCCGCCGGTTCCCCTGGCGGCCCGGCGCCGGGCGCGGCGGGGGCGGGGCGCGGCGCGGCCGGGGCGCTCACGTCTCCTCCGTCCCCGCAGCGGTGTCCACTGTGCGGGCGGTGTCCACTGTCCGGGCGGTGTCCGGCCGCCGGGTCCTCGCGCGTTCCCTCATCTCCCGGAGCGCCTTCTGCAGGGTGGCGAGGGTGACGGTGCCCTGGTAGGCGCCGCGAGCTCCGACGACCGGGACGCACTCGCGGTCGATCTGGATCAGCCGTTCGAGGGCCTGTTGCAGCGTGTCGCGGGTCCGGAGGGGCTCGGCGGACGGAGAGCCGCGCTCGCCGACCGGCCCGGAGACGCCGGCGAGGTCCTCCGAGAACAGCCAGCGCAGCGGGCGGCGCGCCTCGTCCAGGACGACCGCGAAGCCCGTCCCGGCGGCGCCGATCCGCTCCCGCACGGCCGCCGCGTCGTCGCCGGGCGCCGCCTCGGGGACGGCTCGCAGCGGCACGTCCCCGACCCGGCAGAAGCGCAGCGGCCGCGTCGCCCGGCCGCCGCCGGCGAACCGCTCGACGTAGGCGTCGGCGGGGTCGAGCAGGATCTCCTGCGGCGTCCCGTACTGCGCGATCCGCGAGCCCTCGCCGAGGATCGCGATCCGGTCGCCGAGCTTGAGCGCCTCGTCGATGTCGTGGGTGACGAACACGATCGTCTTGCGGAGTTCCTCCTGGAGCCTCAGCAGGGAGTCCTGGAGGTGCTCGCGGGTGATCGGGTCGACGGCGCCGAACGGCTCGTCCATCAGCAGCGCGGGCGGGTCGGCGGCGAGCGCGCGGGCGACGCCGACGCGCTGCTGCTGGCCGCCGGACAGCTCGCGCGGGTAGCGGCCGCGGAACGCGCCCGGGTCCAGGTCGACCAGCTCCAGCAGCTCGTCGACGCGGGCGGCCGTGCGGCGCCGGTCCCACTTCAGCATCCGCGGGACGAGGCCGATGTTCGCGGCGACGGTCATGTGCGGGAACAGCCCGGCGTTCTGGATGACGTAGCCGATGTGGCGGCGCAGCTCGGTCGGGTCCAGGCCGAGCGCGTCCCGGCCGGCCACGACGATCGTGCCGGACGTCGGCTCGATCAGCCGGTTGATCAGCCGCATCAGCGTGGTCTTGCCGCTGCCGGACGGGCCGAGCAGCACCACGATCTCGCCGCCGGGGATCGTCAGCGACACGCGGTCCACGGCGGGCGCGCGCTGCCCGGGGTAGCGCTTGGTCACCTCGATCAGCCGGATGCCGCGGCGGTCCTCGCCGTCCGCGGCCCCGGATGACCGCGCGGAGTCCGGCGGGGGAGCGGGCGCGGGGCCGGGCGGCGTTTCGGGCGCGGTGTCAGTCACGGATGCCCCTCGGGGTCGTCAGGCGGCCGACGACGACGAAGCAGCCGTCGAACAGCAGGGCCAGCAGCACGATGCCGAGCGTCCCGGCCAGCGTCATGTTGAGGGCGTTGGCGCCGCCGAGCCGGGCCAGCCCGGAGAAGATCTGCTCGCCGAGCCCGGGACCGGACACGTAGGCGGCGATGGCGCCGACGCCCATCGCGAGCTGCGTGGCGACCCGCACACCGGTGAGGATCACCGGCCAGGCCAGCGGCAGCTCGATCCGCAGCAGGACGGCGGCGCGCGTCATGCCGATGCCGCGCGCCGCCTCCACCAGCGTGCGGTCGACGCCGGTCAGCCCGACGACCGTGTTCCGCACGATCGGCAGCAGCGAGTACAGCGTCAGGGCCGTCACGCTCGGCGCGACGCCCAGCCCGAGCGGGGTGATGAGCAGGCCCAGCAGGGCCAGCGAGGGCACTGTGAACGCCACCCCGGCGGCGCCCGTGGCGAGCGTGGCGAGCCGCTCGCTGCGATGGACGGCGATCCCCGCCGCGACGCCGATGACCAGCGCGGCCAGGACGGTCTGGAACACCATGCTCGCGTGCTGCCAGGTCTCGAAGACCAGCAGCTCCCGGCGGTCGCCCAGATACTCCCAGAAGCTCACGGTCACCCTCCAAGGGAGATCATTACCCCCGGAGCGCCATGGCCGACACATGCACAGGTCAGGGAACCGGCGCGCGTCCCGCGACGGCGATAGGGTGATCCACTCGTAGGCGGCCGGCGCGCGGCCGCCGTCCGCCGAGGGCGCTGAAGGCACCAGGAGGAGCAGCACGTGACCGAGCCGCGGTCCAGTCTCGTCGTCCCGCTGATGAAGGCCCGGGTGCCGGCCGAGGTCCAGCTGGAGTTCCCGCTGCCGCCGGGGGAGGATCCGGTCCGCGACCCGTTCGCCGGCGACCTGTACGTCGGCTACGCGCTGGAGCTCGCGGACGAGGCGGCGGCGTTCGGCCGCCGCTACGAGCACGTGGCCCGGCGGCACTGCGCCGAGCTGGGCGTGGCGCCCGCGGACCTGCGCCGGCTCGCCGTGCTCAACCTGCGGAACCGGCGGCCCGACCTCGCCCTCAGCTGGTACCCGGACGTGCGGGCGGTGACGGTGACGCTCGGCGACGGCGGCCCGGGCGCGATGGCCGGCGCCGTGGCCGGGGCGGTGGCCGGGCCGGTGAGCGGTCAGGCCGCCGCGGGCGGCGGGGCGCCGCGCCGGGGTGGCCTGGAGGCGGGCCTGCTGCTGGACGAGGGGTTCCTGGAGAAGCTCGCGCAGGACGTGGAGGGCGACCTGGTCGTGGCCGCGCCCGCGCGGGACGTGTTCGTCGCGTCCGGCACCGGCCACCCCGACGGGGTCGACAAGCTGCGCTGGGCGGTCGCGCAGGTGTGGGCGGAGGACCGCGGCGACGGCGCCGACCCGGCCTGGGACGTCCCCGCCGGAAGCCTGCTCACGCACCGGTTGCTGGTACGCCGGAGCGGTGGCTGGGAGGTCCTGGACGGCTGACCGCCGCGGGGCCGTCCGGATCCGCGCCGAGGGCCGGATCATGGCCGCTCCCGGACCGAATGCCGCGAACTCCTCGTGATTGCCTGCGTACCGGGCGTAGTCTCCACATGTCGCCTCGGCAGAGGAGCTTCCCTGATGGAAGGCAATCTCGCGGTCGCCCTGGCCGCTCGCGCTCAGGAACTCGGATGGCGTGACCGGCCGCTGTACTACTCGGGCGATGCCGTCGTCTCCCATGGGGAGGTCCACGACTCCGGCGCGCGCGCGGCGGGAGTCCTGCACGCGGTGGGGGTGCGGACCGGGGACCGGGTCCTCATCGCGCTGCCCGACTCGCTCGCGTTCGTGTCGGCGTTCCTCGGGACGCTGCGGCTGGGCGCCGTGGCCGTCCTCGCGGGCCCGGAGCAGGCCGAGCCGGAGCACGCCTACCTGGTCGACGACGCGGGCCCGGCGGTGGCCGTGTGCACCAGGGCGCTGGCGCCCCGGTTCGCCTCCCTGCTCGATTCGACGCGAGCGTCCCGCCCCGCGTCCTCCGGCCCCGCGTTCCCGGGCCCGGCGTCCATAGGCCCGGCCTCTCGTGGGCCGGCCTCCATGCGGCCCGCGTCCTCGGCTCGGTCCGCCTCCATGCGGCCCATCTCGACGCGGCCCGTCCCCATGAGGCCCATCTCCATGCGGTCCGCCTCCGCGCGGTCGGGTCCCGCCCGCGTGCTCACCGAGGACGACTTGGCCGCCGAGCCCGCCACGATCCCCGAGCGGGTCCCGGTGCCGCCCGACGCGTCCGCCTACGTCCAGTACACGTCGGGCACGACGGGCAGGCCGAAAGGGGCCGTCCACCGGCACGGCGACGCCTACGCGTACTACCACGCGATGGCGTTGGGCGCGCTGGAGCTGACCCCGGGAGACCTGACGTTCTCCTTGTCCAAGGCGTGCTACCCCTTCGGGCTCGGCGCCACGGTCCTGTTCCCCATGCTGAGCGGGAGCGCCGCCGTCCTGTGGCCGGACCAGCCGAGCGTGCGGGGAGCGGTGGAGCAGGCGCGCGCGCACAGGCCGTCCCTGCTGTTCACCGTGCCGACCTGGTACGCCCGCCTGGTGAGCGCGCCGGACCGGAACGCGGTGCGGGTCGCGTTCGCCTCCCTGCGCGCGGCCGTCTCGGCGGGGGAGCCGCTGCTGCCGACGCTCGCCGACCGGGCCGAGGAGATCCTCGGCTGCCCGGTCCTGGACGGGCTGGGCAGCACGGAGGCCGGGCACACGTTCGTCTCCAACACCGTGGGGCGGCGCAGGAGGGGCGCGCTGGGCGTCGTCCTCGCGCCGTACGAGATCGAGATCCGGACGGGGGCCGGGGCGGCGGCGCCGGGCGAGACGGGCGCGCTGTACGTGCGGGGTCCGTCCATCATGGCGGGGTACCTCGGCCGGCCGGAGAAGACCGCCGAGGTCCTCGCAGCGGACGGCTGGCTGCGCACCGGGGACCTCGTACACGTGGACGCGGCCGGGTTCGTCCACCACCATGGCCGCATCCACGACCGGGTGCGGGTGTCGGGGGAGCAGGTCCAGCCGCTGGAGGTCGAGCGCGTCCTGGGGCAGCACCCGGGGGTGGTGGAGGTCGCCGTGGTCGCCACCGGCGGCCCCGCGGCGTCCCGGCGGGCGCTGCGCGCCTTCGTGGTGACCGAGGCGGGACTCGCGGCGACGGCCGCGCTGGAACGCGAGCTGCTCGACCTGGCCGCGCGGCGGCTGCCCCCGCACAAGGTGCCGCGCTCGGTGACGTTCCTGGACGAGCTGCCCCGCACATCGACGGGCAAGATCCGCCGCAGCTCCCTCGGCTGACCCGCGCCCGCCGCCGGCCGCGGCTCGCCGGGGCTCAGCCCGCGGCGGCCGTGTCCCGCGGCTCGACCTTGAGGTTCGTGAGGCTCGCCAGGGCCTGGACGAGCGGGGTGAGCTCGGGGACGGCGGCGGCCTTGGTCATGGCCTCGTCCAGGGCGGCGTTGTGGGTGGGCGTGGCGGCGGCCTCCAGGGCCCGCCCCGCCTCGGTCGCCTCGGCGTAGATGCCGCGCCGGTCCTCCTCCGAGAGAACACGGGTGACCAGGCCGCGCTTCTCCAGCCGCGACACGAGCCGGGTCGTCGCGCTCTGGCTGAGGACGAGCCGGGCCGCGAGCTGCTGCATCCGCGTGTGCCGCCCGCCGGGCTCGGCCAGGTAGTGCAGCAGGCAGAACTCGTTGACGCTCAGGCCGTGCCGCTCCTGCAGCGCGCGCTCGATCTCGTCCTCGATGCGGGCCTGGAGCGCCGCCAGTGTGCGCCAGCCCTCGGCCCGCGCCTCGACCTCGTCGGAGCGTGACACGGCTCACGCCTCCTCACGTTGCTTCCCAAGTCCTTGCGTGGTGACATAGCAGGCGTCCGCAAGTATCAGGCGTTTGCAAATAATGCTGACGCTCTCTATTGCGGGCGCCGTCCAACTCTACCCGAGGAGAACGTCATGCCCCTCGCGCTGCTCGCGCTGGCGCTGGGAGCCTTCGGCATCGGGACGACCGAGTTCGTCATCGCCGGGCTCCTCCCCGATCTGGCCGCCGACTTCCACACCTCGATCCCCACGGCCGGGCTCCTGGTGTCCGGCTACGCCGCCGGGGTGGTGGTGGGCGCGCCGCTCGTCACCGCCCTCGGCGCCCGGCTGCCCCGCAAGACCATGCTGGTCGGCACGATGGCGCTGTTCGTCGTGGCGCACCTGCTGTCGGCCCTCGCGCCCTCGTTCGGCGCGCTCATGGCCGGGCGGATCGTGGCGTCCTTCGCGCACGGCGCCTACGTGGGCGTGGCGTCGGTGGTCGCCGCCGAGCTCGTCCGGCCCGAGAAGCGCGCCAGCGCCATCGCGCTGCTGTTCAGCGGGCTCAGCCTCGCCAACGTCCTCGGCGTCCCGTTCGGTACCTTCCTCGGCCAGCAGTTCGGCTGGCGGGCCGCGTTCTGGGCGGTCGCCGCGATCGGGCTGGCCGCGTTCGCCGGCATCGCGCTGCTCGTCCCGCGCGGGCCACGGCCCGAGGCGGGGCTGCGCCGCGAGCTGGCGGTCTTCCGCGGCGGGCGGATCTGGCTCGCGCTCGCGATGACCGCGCTCGGCTGGGCGCCGGTCCTCGCCATCGTGACCTACGTCGCGCCGCTGCTCACCGAGATCACCGGCTTCGGCGAGGGCGCCGTCCCGGTCGTGATGACCCTGCTCGGCCTGGGGATGCTCGTGGGCGGGCCGCTCGGCGGCCGCTTCGCCGACCGCGCCCTGCTGCCCAGCCTCTTCGCCGGGCTCGCCCTGCTCACCGTGCTGGCCGTGGTGCTGCTCGCCGCCGTGCACGACAAGGCCGCCGTGGTGGTGGCACTGACGGTCTTCGGCATCGTCTCCGCGGCCACCATCCCGCCGTTGCAGACGTGGGTGCTGGACAAGGCCGCCGGTGCGCAGACGATGGCGTCGGCCGCGAACGTCGCGGCGTTCAACCTGGGCAACGCCGTCGGGCCCGCCCTGGCCGGGCTCGCCATCGGCGCGGGCCTCGGCTACACCTCCGTCCTGTGGGTGGCCGCGCTGCTCGGCGTCGCCGGGCTGGGCGCCGCCGCGGCCGCCGGGGCGCTGGAGCGCCGGACCGGCCCGTCCCCCGTGCAGGCCGACGCCGTGCAGGCCGATCCCGTGCCGGCCGATCCCGTGCCGGCCGGCGGCGCGGCGGTGGCGGCCGAGGCGCGCGGCGCGGTCGGCACTGGGTGCTGAGCGGACCGTGCTGACCAGACGGTGCTGACCAGACGGTGCTGACCAGGGAGAAAACGGGTGGGCCGCGCGACGTCCGGTACGTACCGTCAGATCATGATCTCAACGCAGCAGACGCTCGCCTTCTCCGCGATGGCCCTGGCCATCATCCTGATCCCCGGCCCCTCCGTGCTCTTCGTGGTCGGGCGGGCGCTCGCCCACGGCCGGCGCACGGCACTGGCCAGCGTCGCCGGCATCGAGCTCGGCGCGCTGGCCCTGACCGCGGCGGTCGCGTTCGGGGTCGGCTCGGTCGTCGCGCGGTCCCAGCCGGTGTTCATCGCCCTGAAGCTGGCCGGCGCGGCGTACCTGATCCACCTCGGCGTGCGGGCGTTCCGGCATCGCGGCTCGCTCGGAGCGGCGGTCGGCGGGCCCGTCGCGGTGGACGGCGCGCCGCGCGGCCGGCTGGGCCGCGACCTGTGGCAGGGGTTCGTGGTCGGCGTCACCAACCCCAAGACCACGGTGTTCTTCGCCGCCGTCCTGCCGCAGTTCGTCGACCGTGACCGCGGCCACGTCCCGCTGCAGATGCTGCTGTTCGGCCTCATCTTCGTCGCCATCGCCCTGTTGCTCGACAGCGTCTGGGGTCTGGCCGCCGACGCCGCCCGGACGTGGTTCGCGCGCTCGCCGCGCCGGCTGGCCGCGGTCGGCGGCACCGGCGGCCTGATGATGATCGGCATGGGGGTCCCAACGGCAGCCAGAAGAGCTGGCTGAGGGAACTGTCGGGCGCGTTCGGCGCCGCCTACGACCGGACCTTCGTGCTGCGGCTGCGCGCCGCCCACGGCCAGGTCTTCAGCGTCATCGCCAAGGTCCGCGCGCAGACCCAGAACACCGAGATCCGCGCGTTCTCCGAACGGGCCATGAAATTCGTCAACACCCACATGTCCCTGCTGGAGAGCACGGGCCTGGTCACCCGGTCGGCCCTGCACTGATCGGCATTCACCCCTTATCGAGGAGCTCCCATGAGAAGAACGAAGAAGGCGTTCGCCGTCATGGTCCCCGCGCTCGTCCTCGTCGCGTCGGCGGCGGAGGCGGCCCAGGCCGGGGCCGCCGGCCCGCGGGCCGGCGGCGGATCGGCCGCCGTCGCGCCCACCGATCCGCCGGAGGGAGGCGACGTCCCGGGCGGCGCCTCCGGTGACCTCCCCGGGGGCGCGCAGGACGGCGGGCGGGACGGCGCGCCGGGAGGCGGCCGTGACGATCCGGGCGGGGACGGGCAGAACCGGGGCCAGGACGGCGGGCGAGACGGCGGGCGGGACGGCGAGGGCCAGAACCCGAACGAGCGGCGCACCCAGGACCAGCCCCAGCGGCCGGACCAGCCCCAGCAGCAGGCCGTCAAGCCGGGCCCCGACCGCGTCCAGTTCGCCGACGTCCGCCAAGCCCCGGCGGTGCCGCGGGCGAGGCCAGGCCGCGGCGGCTCCCGGGGGACGTTCACCTCGAACTGCGGGCGGAACGCCGGGCTGCGGCACAGCAACCCCGACAACGTCATCGTGGCCCCCGGCGTGACCAACGGCGCGCACCACGTCCACGACTACGTCGGCAACGAGTCGACCGACGGGTTCTCCACCGACGACGGCCTCGCGGCGGCCGGGACGACGTGCGCGAACGGCGACCGGTCGACCTATTACTGGCCGGTGGTGCGGCTGCGCGCCGGGCGGGACGGGTCCGCGGCGGCGGAGCGGAGCCGCCGGGACGGCAACGTCGGCTCGATCGTGACCCCCGCGTCCGCGCGGCTGGAGTTCCGCGGCAACGCGCGCGCCGCGGTGACCGCGATGCCGCGCTTCCTGCGGGCCGTCACCGGCGACGCGAAGGCCGGGACGAACGGGACGGCCAGCGCGCGGGCGCGGTGGACGTGCACCGGGTTCGCGGACCGCGCGTTCACCGACCGGTACCCGCTCTGCCCGCGCGGCGGCGAAGTGACGCGGGTGCTGGACTTCCCGAGCTGCTGGGACGGGCAGAACACCGACAGCGCGAACCACCGCGACCACATCGTGTTCCCCGACCCGCGCTCCGGCGCCTGCCCGCAGGGGACCAGGCCGGTCCCGCAGCTGCGCATGACGCTGACCTACGACGTGCCCGCCCGGCCGCTGGCGTTCGCGCTGGACACCTTCCCCGAGCAGGGGCACGACCCGGTCACCGACCACGGCGACTTCATCAACGTCATGCCGGACGGCCTGATGCGGCGCGCCGTGGCGTGCATCAACGGAGGACGCGCCTGCTGATCCTCCAGCCCCGCATGCGCCCGACCAGCCCGTCCGCCTGACCAGCCCGACCAGCCCGACCCGCCCGGACCGGCGCAGACCGGTCCGCGGCTCGGACGCGCGGCCGGTGCGCGCCGCCGCCCCCGTTCCCCGGCGCGCCGCACCGGCCGCGCCCGCTACCGGCCCTCCCGGGTCCGTAGGATCGCGGCATGAACGTTGTGATCGCGGGCGGGCACGGGCAGATCGCGTTGCGGCTGTCCCGGCTGCTGGCCGCGCGGGGGGACACCGTGCTCGGCATCATCCGCAACCCGGCGCACGCCGGCGACGTCCGCGCGGCGGGGGCCGGGCCCGTCGTGTGCGACCTGGAGACGGCGCGGGTGGAGGAGGTCGCCGACGCGGTGACCGGCGCGGACGCGGTCGTGTTCGCCGCCGGGGCCGGCCCCGGCAGCGGCGCCGCGCGCAAGGACACCGTCGACCGGGCCGCCTCGGTGCTGCTCGCGGACGCCGCGGAGCGCGCGGGCGTCCGGGACTTCGTGCAGATCTCCGCCATGGGCGCCGGCGACCCGCCGCGCCCGGGGCGCGACGACGTCTGGGCCGCCTACATCAAGGCCAAGGGCGAGGCGGAGGACGACCTGCGCGCCCGCGGCGGCCTGGACTGGCTGATCCTGCGCCCCGGCCGGCTCACCGACGACCCCGGCACCGGCCGGGTCGCGCTGGCCGAGCCGCCGATCGGGAGCGGGCCGGTGACGCGCGACGACGTCGCGGCGGTCGTCGCGGAGCTGCTCGCCGCGCCCGGCGTGCGCCACCGGACGCTCGACCTCCTCAACGGCGACGTCCCGATCGAGCACGCCGTGGCGGCGCTGGGCTGAGCCCCGGTCAGGACGCGTACAGCGCGTCGATCTCGCCGGCGAAGTCCTTCATCACCACGGTGCGCTTGACCTTCAGGCTCGGCGTCATGTGGCCGGCCGCCTCGGTGAAGTCGACGCCGAGCACGGTGTGCCTCTTGACGGCCTCGGCGTGGCTGACCGACCGGTTGGCGTCCGCGACCGCGGCCTCGATCTCGGCGAGCAGGCCGGGGTCGCGGCGCAGCTCGTCCACCGTCATCGCGGCGGGCCTGCCGTGCCGGGTCTTCCAGGGGCCGAGCGCCTCCTCGTCCAGCGTGATGAGGGCGCCGATGAACTTGCGCCCGTCGCCGACGACGAGGCACTGGCTGATCAGCGGGTGCGCGCGGATCCGGTCCTCCAGCGGGGCGGGCGCCACGTTCTTGCCCGCCGCGGTGACGAGGATCTCCTTCTTGCGGCCGGTGATCCGCAGGAAGCCCTCCTCGTCCAGTGAGCCGAGGTCGCCGGTGTGGAACCAGCCGTCGTTCAGGGCCGCCTCGGTGGCGGCCTCGTCGTTCCAGTAGCCGCGCAGGACGTTGATCCCGCGGACGAGGACCTCGCCGTCCTCGGCGATGCGGAGGTCCACGCCCGGGATCGGCCGGCCCACCGTGCCGATCTTGATCGCGGTGGGACGGTTGACGGTCGCGGGGGCGGTGGTCTCGGTGAGGCCGTAGCCCTCCAGGATCGTGATGCCGGCGCCGCGGAAGAAGTGGCCGAGGCGCTCGCCGAGCGCGGCGCCGCCCGACACCGCGAACCGCACCCGCCCGCCGACGGCGGCGCGCAGCTTGCGGTAGACGAGCGCGTCGAAGACGCGGTGGCGGAGCCTGAGGCCGATGCCGGGCCGGCCGTCCTGCAGGGCCCGGCTGTAGGCGACGGCCGTGTCGGCCGCCGCCGCGAAGATCCGGCCCTTGCCCTCGGCGGCGGCCTTCCGCTCGGCGCCGTTGTAGACCTTCTCGAAGACGCGGGGGACGGCCAGCAGGAAGGTCGGCCGGAACGTCGCGAGGTCGGGCAGCAGGTTCGGCACGTCGCCGTGCCCGAGCACGATGCCGCCCTCGACGCAGGCGACCTCGATCAGCCTGGCGAACACGTGCGCGAGCGGCAGGAACAGCAGTGTGGAACTGCCGTCCACCGTGATCTCGGATATCGCGCCCTGCACGGCGTTGCGGGCCGTCAGCACCAGGTTGCCATGGGTGATCTCGCAGCCCTTGGGGCGCCCGGTGGTACCGGAGGTGTAGACGAGCGTGGCGACGTCGGCGGCGCCGCGTGAGCGGCGGCGCTCGGCGACCACGTCGTCGCTGAGGTCCGCGCCGAGCGCGGTGACCTCGGCGACGCCGCCCGCGTCGATTCCCCAGACGCGCGCGAGGCCGGGCAGCGCGCCGCGGACCCGCTCGATCGAGGCCAGGTGCGCGGCGGTCTCGGCGAACACGGCCCGGGCGCCGGAGTCGCCGAGGATCCACTCGATCTGCTCGTCGGAGGAGGTCTCGTAGACGGGGACCGCGACGGCGCCCGCCGTCCAGATCGCGTAGTCCAGGAGGGTCCACTCGTAGCGGGTGCGCGACATCAGGGCGACCCGGTCGCCGGGCTCGATCCCGGCGGCGGCCAGGCCCTTGGCGACGCCCGCGACCTCGGCGGCGAAGCCGGCGGCGGTGACGGCGCTCCACGCCCCGCCGGTCCACCGGCGCAGGACGATCGCGCCGGGTCGCTCGGCGGCCCGGGTGAACGGCGCGTCGGTCAGGTTGGCGGAGTCGGGGACCTCCACCATCGCGGGGACGCTGAACTCGCGCACGGGCCACTCCCTCGGTTGCTCTCGGACGGCTGGGACGTCGCCGGGGGTATGTCCGCAGCCGATGATACCCACGAGTAGGAAACCGGCCGGCGGTGCGGCGAACGTCCGCAGCGCCCAGTTTCGCAGGACGCGGCGGTTAACGGCACGGCAAAGACCGCACGGTGCCCCTGGCGCCGGCCGCCCCGTCGCCTACGCTTGGTCTGGCCGCACTCCGGCCGCCACGGACGTGATTCGGGGGACGCCATGTCGCTGCTCGAGGTGATCGCGCTGACCGCCGCCGACGCGCGGGCCGCCGAGGAGGGCGGCGCCGACCGGATCGAGGTGGTCGCCGACATGGGCGCCGACGGCCTCACGCCCGACCCCGACGTGGTCGACGCGATGCGCAAGGCCACCTCGCTGCCGATGCGGGTGATGCTGCGGGCCAACGCGGGCTTCCGCACCACCGCCGCCGAGCTCGACCGGCTCCGGCACGCCGCGTCCCGGCTCGCCGGGGCGGGCGTGGACGGCTTCGTGCTCGGCTTCCTCGACTCCTTCGGCCAGATCGACGCCGCCGCCACCGGCAAGCTCGCCGCCGTCGCCGCGCCGCTGCCGTGGACCTTCCACCGCGCGCTGGACCACGCCATCGACCCGGTGCAGGCGTGGGACGTCGTCCGCCGTCTCGGCGGCGGGCTCGACACGGTTCTCACCGCGGGCTCGGCGCGGGGCGTCGACGCTGGCGTGGACGTGCTCGTCCGGCGGGCCACCGAGGACCCCGACTCGGCGAACATGATCATGGCGGGCGGGGGACTGCGCCGCAAGCACGTCGCGGTGCTCGCGGCGGCCGGCGTGACCGCCTTCCACGTGGGCACGGCCGTGCGCCCGGACGGCGCCTGGGACGCCCCCGTCGACGCCGCGCTGGTGCACGAGTGGCGGTCGCTGGTGTCGGCCGCCGCCGACCGCGGCTGAGCCGCCGGGCGCGTCCACGGCCGCCGGGCACGCCCCATTAGAGTCGGTTCATGAGGATCCACGTGGTGAGCGACGTCCATGGCCGCGCGGAGGCGCTCCGGCACGCGGCGGACGGCGCGGACGTGTTCGTCTGCCTGGGCGACCTGATCCTGTTCATCGACTACTCCGACCACGCGCAGGGGATCTTCGCGGACCTGTTCGGCCAGGAGAACGCCGACCGGTTCATCGCGCTGCGCACGCGCAAGCGCTTCGAGGAGGCCCGCCAGTTCTCCCAGGGCCTCTGGGCGGGCCTGGACGGCGGCGCGTGGCCGCACATCGAGCGGGCCGTCGACCGGCAGTACGCGGAGCTGTTCGCCGCGATGCCGTCGCCCGCCCTCCTCACCTACGGCAACGTGGACGTCCCGCGCATGTGGGGCCCGCACCTGCGTCCCGGCCACCGGGTGCTGGACGGGCAGACCGCCGAGCTGGGCGGGCTGACGTTCGGCTTCGTCGGCGGCGGGCTGCGCACCGAGTACCGCACCCCCTACGAGCTGGACGAGGAGGACTACGCGGCCAAGGTCGAGGCGCTCGGCGCGGTGGACGTGCTGTGCTGCCACATCCCGCCCGCCGTCCCCGAACTGCTCTACGACACCGTGGCCCGCCGGTTCGAGCGGGGCAGCGAGGCCGTCCTGGAGGCGATTCTCCGGACGCAGCCGAAGTACGTGCTCTTCGGCCATGTCCACCAGCCGCTCGCCCGGCGGATCCGCATCGGGCGCACCGAATGCGTGAATGTCGGTCATTTCCGCGCCAGCGGGGTTCCGTACGTCCTGTCCGTGTGAACGATACTGCTCAGAGAGGCACCTTCCCCCGCACGGGTGCCGCCGATCCGGAGGGACACGCAGATGGCGGACCGCACGAGCTCGTCCATCGCCGTCAAGGCCGGGAAGTCCGAGGTCATGGCGGTGATCGCCGACCTGGAGCGCTACCCGGACTGGGCCGGCGGCGTCCGCGCGTTCACCGTCCAGGAGGCGGGTGAGGACGGCCGGGCCCGGCGCGCCCGGCTCACCTTCGACGGCGGCCCGTTCAGCGACACCGTCGGCCTGGCCTACACCTGGGACGGCGACGACCGCGTGGCGTGGGAGCTGGTGGACAAGGGCACGGTCGTCACCGGCCTGCACGGCTCGTACCGGCTGGCCGAGGAGGGCGGGGTCACCGAGGTCACCTACGAGCTGGCGGTCGACGTCCGCGTCCCCATGATCGGGATGGTCCGGCGCAAGGGCGAGAAGCGGATCATCGACACCGCTCTGCGCGGCCTCAAGCGGCACGTCGAGCGCTGACCTGTTCTCCGCAGGTCGCGAGGGCGATACCGTGTGTCGCCGACGACAAAATGGAAGATGTGGGTATGACCGAGCAGCCAGGCGACCTCCTCGACGAGGCGGCCAAGCTCTTCGACACGCTGCGCCGCCGCCTCGGCGGCTCCGGCGGCGGTCCCGGTGACGCTCCCGGGCCCCGCCGCACGACCCGGGACGACGCGCACGACCCCGACGACGCCGACGACGCCGCCGACGTGTGGAGCCGCGCGACCGCCGAGCCGCCGCGCATCGCCACCGGCGCGCCCGAGTGCCGCGACTGCCCGGTCTGCCGGGCGATCGCGATCGGCCGCGAGGCCGGCGGCGACGTGCGCCGGCACGTCC
>NZ_CAACVB010000037.1 GCF_900659635.1 Actinomadura roseirufa
CCTGGCGGACCTGCCGGGCGGCCTCCCGGCGGGCCTCCTTGAGCGTGGCGGCGGCCTCGCGGCGCAGCGCCTTGGCCTCGGCGCCGCCGCGGATGCGCGTCTCACGCGCCTGCCGCCGCAGCTCGGCCAGCCGCGGCTGACGGCGCGGCTCCCCGGCCACCATGAGCAGCGCGCCGAACAGTCCCGCGTTCTTGAGCAGGTGGGAGCGCTCGTTCGCGCGGCGCTCCGGGTCGTCCTCGGTCCAGTACCGGTGCTCGGTCGCCAGCGCGGGCACCAGCTGCGCGGCGAGCAGCAGCGTCGTCAGCCGCCGCAGCCGCCCGGTGAGCAGCAGCGCGCCGGTACCGAGACTGAGGGCGCCCTCGATGCGGACGAGCGTCTCGGGGTCCTTCGGCAGCCACTCGACGCGGTCGGCCAGCGGCTTGACTCCCGGGCCGACCCGCTCGGCGCGCTCGCTCGGATCGCGGAGCGAATCCAGCCCGATCATGATGTAGGGGGCCGCCACGAAGGGGCGGGCCAGGGTGGTGATGGGTCGCATGACCGGCTACATGCCCACCGCGCCGCGCCTCAAGCGGGCAGGATGGGAACCATGTGCGGTCGATATGCCACCACCCGGGCGCGTCAGGAACTGCTGGACGAGTTCCAGGTGCAGACGGACGCCGTCGAGGCCGATCTCGAGCCCGACTACAACGTCGCACCCACCAAACAGGTCCCCGCCGTGCTCACGCGGCGCCCGAAGGACGCCCCGGAGGAGGAGGCCGCCGTCCGGCAGCTCCGGACGCTGAGATGGGGCCTCGTGCCGTCCTGGGCGAAGGACCTGTCGATCGGCTCCCGCATGATCAACGCGCGGGTGGAGACGGTGCACGAGAAGCCGTCCTACCGCCGGGCCTTCGCCAAGCGCCGGTGCCTGCTGCCGGCCGACGGCTACTTCGAGTGGTACACCCTCCAGTCCTCCGGCGATTCCCCCGGCGGGGACGCCGCCGACCCGGCCGGGCCCCGCAAGAAGAGCGGGAAGCCGCAGAAGCAGCCGTTCTTCATCCGCCCGAAGGACGAGGCGCTCATGGCGATCGCCGGGCTGTACGAACTGTGGAAGTCCGCCGAGGACGAGTGGGTGTGGACCTGCACGGTGATCACCACCGAGGCGCCCGACGACCTCGGCCGCATCCACGACCGGATGCCCATGGTCGTCGAACCGGACCGCTGGGACGCCTGGCTCGACCCCGCGCTCACCGACACCGACCTCGTGCGGGGCCTGCTGGTTCCCGCGATGGCCGGGACGATGGACGCCTATCCCGTCTCAAAGGCCGTCAACAACGTGAAAAACAACGGGCCTCAGCTCATAGAACCCGCGGCGAACGGGGATAGTCCGGGGGACCATTCCGACGCCTTGTTCTGACCGCCTCCGCGGCGGCCGGACGCACGCCCCCCCATGCCCGGGGTTCACCGGGAGGAGTTCGGAGCACCGTGGACACCGCCGCCGCCCGTGCCCGCCTCGAGACCATGCTGGACGATCTGGACCGCTCCATCGCGATCCTCCGGGGCGAGCGCCCCGGCCGCGACGACTCGGCCGCCGACGCCGGCTCGGGTCTCACCGACAGCGACCGCGTGGAGGCGGCGCTGGACTCGCTGGAGCGGCACCGCCGCGCCGTCGCCGCCGCCCTGGACCGGGTCTCGGCGGGTACGTACGGGCGCTGCCTCGGCTGCGGAAGGCCCGTCCCGGAAGGGCGCCTCGAAGCCCGCCCCTTCGCCGCCCGCTGCCTGACCTGCCAGGCGGCGCACGACCGCGCCGCCCGCTGATCCCGCGCGGCGGGGCCGGGCGCCCGTGCGGCGAGGGCCGGCGGGTCAGGGGGAGACCCGGCGGGCGCTGGCCAGCAGGTGCATGCCCAGCGACTCGTCGCCGGGCACGGCGTTGAGCTCGGTGCGCACCAGCCGGGCCAGCGCGTCGGGCGAGTCGGCGAGGACGTGCTCGACGGTCGAGGGCGACAGCGCCGTCCGCGGCCTGATCCACTCGACCTCCAGGCCCACGTCGGTGAGCAGCTCGCGGAGCTGCTCGGCCCAGAAGCAGCGGGTGATCGTGCCGTCCGGCCAGGGCACCAGCACGACCTCGGCGCTCGGCACGTCCGACAGGTGCGCCCAGTAGTTCTGCTCGGCCAGCAGCGCCAGGCCGAGGGTCAGCGAGTCCACGCAGAGCAGGACCCGGCCGCCGGGCCGCAGCACCCGGGCGATCTCGCCGACCGTCGACTCGGTCGCCAGGTGACGGGAGAGCACCCGGTCGTCGGCGACGACCGCGTCCACGCACGCGTCGCCGAGGAAGGGCAGCGCCGACGAGTCGCCGACCACGGGGATCGTCTCCCGCGCGCCCCGCTCCCGCCTCCCGGCGTCCCCCATCCGCTCGCCCGCGGCCCGCCCGTTCCCGGTACCCCCTTGCCCCGCGCCCCCTTGTCCCGCGTCGCCGTCCCCGCCCCCGTTCTCTGCGCCCTGCCTCTCCGTGCTCTGCCTCTCCGTGCCCGGCCTCTCCGTGCCCGGCCTCTCCGTGCCCGGCCTCTCCGTGCTCTGCCTCTCCGTGCTCCCGTTCTCCAGGCCCCCGCCCACCGGGCGTCCCTTCGCGGACTTGCCGTCCCCGAGGCGGCCGGGGGCCCGGCGCTCCAGCATCGGGTCGCGGACCTCGATCACCGTGTGGCCGGCCGCGGCCGTCCGCCGGGCGCTGCGGCCGCCGCCGCCCGAGATGTCCAGCACACGCGACGGCCGCCGCGGCAGCCACCGCGCGAGCTGGGCGTCGGCCACGGCCCAGTAGAACGTCCAATAGCGCGCCAATGTGTCCCCGGCCCCCTCGGCGGGGGCATCGCGCAGGCTGGCGATGGTGGGCTCGGGAGGTCGCGCCGGCACCGGTAGCAACGGTTTGCTCCTGTTCTCGCCATGTATGTGACTTCCTTCCCCGCCAGGCCCCGGTCATCACCCTGCGTACAGGCCGTGGGGAGGTGATCCCGTGCTGGAGGGAACGTGCCGGAACCTTTCCCGCACGACCCTCCCCGTCGGGGAATCGGCGGGCGCGTCCCGGCGTTGCACCGTCTCACAGCCAAGTACAGCGGAGGTGCAGGCCGATGACCACAGCCGTTGCCGATCACCGGCGGGACGCCGGGGCGGCGGCGTCCCCCGGCGACGTGCGGGGCCCTGCCCGCGTGAGCGGGCCGCGCGGACCGATATCGTCTGTGGGGTACGACGCCGCCGGCGTCGCCACAGCCAAGGGGGTGGGTCAGGTACCGGGCACCGCGGAGACCGTGGAGCAGCGCCAGGAGCGCTTCCAGCGCGACGTGCTCCCGTTCTTGGACCAGCTGTAC
Organism: Actinomadura roseirufa; assembly: GCF_900659635.1. Classification (GTDB taxonomy): domain Bacteria; phylum Actinomycetota; class Actinomycetes; order Streptosporangiales; family Streptosporangiaceae; genus Spirillospora; species Spirillospora roseirufa. The sequence goes on from NZ_CAACVB010000037.1 coordinate 3,336, forward strand.
TCGGCCGCGCTGCGCATGACGCGCAATCCGGCGGACGCCGAAGATCTCGTGCAGGAGACCTTCGCGAAGGCGTTCGCGTCCTTCCACCAGTTCAAGGAAGGCACCAACCTCAAGGCGTGGCTCTACCGCATCCTGACCAACACGTTCATCAACTCCTACCGCAAACGGCAGCGGCAGCCCCAGCAGTCGGCCACGGAGGAGATCGAGGACTGGCAGCTCGCCCGCGCCGAGTCGCACACCTCCAGCGGCCTGAAGTCGGCCGAGGCCGAGGCGCTGGAGCATCTGCCCGACTCCGACGTGAAGAGGGCGCTGCAGGAGCTTCCGGAGGAGTTCCGCATCGCGGTGTATCTCGCGGACGTCGAGGGTTTCGCCTACAAGGAGATCGCCGAGATCATGGGCACGCCCATCGGCACGGTGATGTCGCGGCTGCACCGCGGCCGCCGGCAGCTTCGCGGCATGCTGGAGGACTACGCCCGTGACCGCGGTCTCACGCGCGCGAGCGGGGGTCCGGCATGAACCGGGCCCGTCTCCGCCGCGCCGAGCCAAGCGACCGGCCGTTCACCGCGCGCGCCCACGCGGTGACCGAGAAGGGTGAGTGAGCCATGAGCTGTGGCAACCACCATGAGACCCCGTGCGACGAGGTACTGGCGCGGGTCTACACCTACCTCGACGGCGAACTCGACCAGGGGGGCTGCGGCGAGGTGCGCGAGCACCTCGACGAATGCGGGCCCTGCCTGCGCGAGTACGGGCTCGAGGAGGCCGTCAAGAAGCTCGTCGGGAAGTGCTGCAGCCGCGAGCACGCGCCGGAGGACCTGCGCGGCAAGGTCCTCGGCCGCATCGAGGAGATCTGCGGCGAGATCAAGGCCAAGGGCGGCGCGGGCGCCGCGGGGAGATCCGAGCCGGTCTGACCGGCCGGCCGCTTCCAGCGGGAGCCGGGCTCCGCGCCGTTGGCGCCGCGGGTGAGGGGCACGGCCCGCCGGAGCCCGCCTCGATATCGTGCTGAGGTGCTCGCACTCGTCACCGGCGCGGCCGGTTTCATCGGATCCCATCTCGTCGACCGGCTCGTCGCCGACGGTCACGAGGTCGTCGGCGTGGACGACCTGTCCTCGGGCCGCAACGTCCGGCCCGGCGTCGAGCTGTGGCGGATGGACGTGGCCGACCCGGCGCTCGCCGGGCGCGCGGCCCGGCTGCGTCCCGAGGTCGTCTGCCATCTGGCGGCCCAGGTGAGCGTGCGGGCCAGCGTGCAGGACCCGCTGCACGACGCGCGCGTGAACGTCCTCGGCACCGCGAACGTGCTGGAGGCGGCGCGGGCGGCGGGCGCCCGCAAGGTCGTGTTCACCTCCAGCTGCGCGGTGTACGGGGTGCCCGACGCGCTGCCCGTCCCGCCGGACGCGGAGCTGCGGCCCGCCTCGCCCTACGCGGCGTCGAAGGTCGCCGGCGAGATGTACGCGCGGATGTACCGGGACCTGCACGGCGTCGACTTCACCACGCTGACGCTCGCCAACGTCTACGGGCCGAGGCAGACCCCCGAGGGCGAGGCCGGCGTCATCGCGATCTTCACCGACGCGCTGCTGGCCGGGCGGCCGACACGGGTGTTCGGGGACGGCCGGCAGACCCGCGACTACGTCCACGTGCGGGACGTGGTGGACGCGTTCGCCCGCGCCGCCGGCGACGCGGGCGGCGGGCGGCGGTTCAACGTGGGCACCGGGCTGCAGACCACCGACCGGGACCTGCACACGCTCGTCGCGGCGGCGGCGGGCGCGCCGGACGAGCCGGAGGCCGCCCCGCCGCGGCTCGGCGACCTCCCCGCGATGGCGGTCGACCCGGAACCGACCCGCGCGGGGCTCGGCTGGGCGCCCGCCGTGCCGCTCGGCGAAGGACTCGCCGACACGGTCGCCTGGGCCCGGGAACGGAACGCCGCCGCGGCCCGTTGAAAACGCGCGGCGAGCCTTTTGCGTTCCGATTCTGACAACTTTAGTGACTCGGCCGGCGATGCACGTGCATTGCTTCCGTGCATCGCGAGTGTGCGCTTACTCAGCGTGCCTTTAACGGCGGGAATTGATCACGCGAGGTGACGATCGGTTCACGCTTTGCTCACGATTCCCCGCACGCCTGTGTGACCAGGGCCGCGCGCGTTACCCTTGTGCGGAAATCAGCGACGGGAGCAAGTGCAGGCCCCGGAAATCGGGGTATGTGCTCGCCCGGGAGGTCGGGGCCGCACCGGTCCCGGCGGCCGGCCATGCGGCCGGCGGCCCGGTCACGCGGGGGGAGGTCAAGGAGCCATGCTCGAGCGTGAGACGCCGGCCGTGACCGACCGGCGCGCCTACGCCTCGGCGTCGTCGTCGCTGATGATGGCCAAGGGCGTGTCCTGGGTCTAGTGCCGCGAGGCACGACCGATCCCGGCGGCGGCCCGCTCATTCGTCTCTCCCGAGGGGGCGGCAATGCGTGGACTACCTCCTGCTGCCTGGGCGTACGTCTGCGGTGTGGTGGCCGTCGCGGCCGGCCTCATCGCCACGTCGTCCTTCGCGGAGCTGGACTGGACCAAGCTGGTCGTGCTGGCCCTGCTCTTTCTCGTCTGTGACTCGGCGCCGGCCCGGCTCAACGTCGAGCGCGCGCGGGTCTCGCTCAGCTTCGCCGCGAGCCTGGCCTCGGTGGTGCTGCTCGGGCCGCCCGGCGCCGCGCTGCTCGGCATCTGCGCCGTCGTCACCGGGCAGCGCTTCTTCGCCCCGGTCAAGCGGATCTTCAACGGCGCGCAGCTCGCGCTGAGCGGCTTCATCGCCGGAACCGTCTTCGACCTGCTCGGCGGCCGTGAGTTCAAGCCCGAGCAGGCGCGCTGGGTGGAGGACGTCACCGGCCCGTTCCTCGGCGCCCTCGTCACCTTCGTGGTGGTGAACCTGACCCTGATGGCGGGCGTGCTGCTGCTGAGCCGGCAGGCGACGCCCCGCGAGCTGCTGCACGAGAGCGGCCAGCTCGCCTTCGGCTGCCTCGGGTACGGCATGGTCGGGCTGCTGATCGCGGGGCTGTGGCCGCGCGTCGGGCCGTTCGCGGCCGTGCTGGTGCTGCTGCCGCTGTTCATCGCCCGGTGGGCGCTGGAGCAGGCGCACGCCCAGCAGCAGGCGCACGCCGCCACCCTCGCCGCGCTGTGCCAGGCCGTCGAGACCAAGGACTTCTATACCCGCGGGCACTCCGAGCGGGTCTCCCGCGGCTCGGTGATGATCGCCCAGGAGATCGGGATGCGCGCCGACCGGGTCGAGGCGATCCGGTACGCCGGGATGCTCCACGACGTCGGCAAGCTCGGCGTCCCCACCAAGGTGCTGCAGAAGAACGGGCCGATGACCGAGGAGGAGTTCGCCGCGATCCAGCTGCACCCGATGCGCGGGCTGGAGATCGTCCGTGAGATCGGCTTCCTGGACGAGGCGCTCGCCGGGATCATGCACCACCACGAGAAGATGAACGGCCGCGGCTACCCGATGGGCCTGGCCGGCGACGAGATCCCCGAGTTCGCCCGCGTCATCTCCGTCGCGGACGCGTTCGACTCGATGACCTCCACCCGCTCCTACCGGCCGGCCCGCAGCATCGAGGAGGCCGTGCGGGAGCTGCGCCGCGGCATGGGCGACCACTTCGACCCGGCGATGGTCGAGGCGTTCCTGTGCGCGCTCGAACGCGACGGCTGGGAGCCGCCCGACCCGGTGGTGCTGCCCGACGACGACGTCGTCGAGACCACCCAGCAGGACCACGACGACCCGAGCGCGCCCCTCAAGGTCGCCGGCGACGAAGTACGGCGGTGACCGGTCCCCCCATGAGCGGAACCGAGATGGGGGCCCGGGACCGGGCCGCCTGGCAGACCCTCGACTCCGGCCAGCTGCTGCTGATCGCCACCGCCGGGCTCTTCGTCGTCGTCGCCGTCACCCAGGTCGCCGCGGCGGGCCTGCGGCAGTCCGACGTCGCGATCATCTTCGGCGTGCTGATCGCGCTCGGCGAGCTGTTCCGGATGGTGATGCCCGGCAACCGGGAGGTCGCGCCCATCGCCAGCGCCGGCGCGATGGGCTACGCCCTGCTCGTCGGGCTCGGCCCCGAGGGGGCGCCGCCCGGCGCGCCGCTCGGCGTCGTGGCCGCCGAGCACTCCTCGCTGCAGGTCGTCGCGGTGACCGCGGCCGGGATGCTCGTCGGCTCGCTGCCGCACATCGCGGTCGGCCGGTCGCCGCGGCTCGACGCGATGGCCCGGCGGCTGTTCACCGTCGCGATCGTCGCGCTGTGCTTTCGCCCGGTGACCTCGCTGCACCTGGCGTGGCAGCTGCTGCTCGCCGTGATGGGCCTGGTCGTGGTCGCGTCCTGCTTCACCGACGTGCTGATCGCCGCGCTGATCCGCGCGGAGGCCGTCCGGGCCCGGTTCGGCATCGCGCTGCGCGACGAGATCGAGGCGAAGCTGGCGCTGTGCGCGGCCACCAGCGCCACCGCCATGCTGATCGCGGTCGCGACCACCGCGATGGGCGAGGCCGCACTGCTGATCTTCACGGTACCGATCCTGGTGACCCAGTTCGCGTTCCGCCGCTACGCCGGGATCCGCGCCACCTACCTGCAGACCGTCCGGGCGCTGTCGCGCGTCACCGAGGTCGGCGGGTACGTCGAGACCGGGCACTCGCGGCGGGTGTCCCGGCTGGCGGTGGCGATGGGCCGCGAGCTCGGCATGTCCGAGGAGGAACTGCTCGAACTGGAGTACGCGGCGCTCATGCACGACATCGGGCAGCTGTCGCTGCGCGACCCGATCCCCGGCGGCGCGACCGTGCTGGCCTCGCCGACCGAGCAGCGCCGCATCGCCGAGCTCGGCGCCGAGGTCATCAAGCAGACCGGGGTGCTGGACCGCGTCGCGCACATCGTCCGGCTGTCCTCGCACCCGTACCGGACGGGACGCGAGACCGCCGCCGGCGCGGGCGAGCCCGGCGCCGCCGAGCAGGCCGTCCCGCCGCCGCTGGCCGGCCGTATCATCAAGGTCGCCAACGCCTACGACGACCTCGTCGGCGACTCGGCCGACCGCGACCGGGGCGCGGCCGTCCTGGAACGGCTCCGGCTGGACTCCGCCGCCGAGTACGACCCGACCGTCGTCGAGGCCCTCGGCCGCGTCGTCGACCGCCGCCCCCGCCCGTGAGTTCACCCGGACGGGGGTTGTTGGGGACGCGAGGCCGCCGCGCCCACTAGTCTCGGCCGGGGCGGAGACGACGCAAATGATAGGGAGGCCCGCGGGTGTTCGAGTCGGTGCTCGTGGCGGACCGCGGCGAGATCGCCAGCCGGATCGTCCACACCGTGCGCGCGATGGGGGTCAAGGCCATCGCGGTGTACTCCGAGGCCGACGCCGGCCTGCCCTTCGTCGCCGAGGCGGACGAGTCCCTCCTGATCGGTCCCGCCGATCCCGCGCGCAGCTACCTCGACGCGGCCGCCGTGCTGGAGGCCGCCCGCCGGACGAACGCGCGGGCCGTCCACCCGGGCCACGGGTTCCTCGCCGGGAACGCCGCGTTCGCCGGCGAGGTCGCGGGGCGGGACCTGGCGTGGATCGGTCCGCCGGCGCTGACGATCGCCCGGACCGCAGACAAGATCAACGCGCGGAACCTGATGAAGGAGGCGGGCGTCCCGGTCGCGCCGGGCGTGTGGGAGCCCGTCCCGGACGTCCGGACCGCGCTGGAGGAGGCCGAGCGCATCGGCTACCCCGTCATGGTGAAGCCCGCCGCGGGCGGCGGCGGCGCGGGCCTGGCCGCCGCGCACGACGGGGACGGGCTGTGCCGCGCCTACGCGCTGGCCCGGGACGTCGCCGAGCGGCTGCCCGGCGGCGCCGAGGTGCTGCTGGAGCGCTACATCGCGGGAGCCCGGCACGTCGAGGTGCAGATCCTCGGCCTGGACGGCGGCGCCGTGGTCGCGCTCGGCGAGCGGGAGTGCTCCGTCCAGCGCCGGCACCAGAAGATCGTCGAGGAGACGCCGTCGCCGGGCGTCGGCCCGGCGCTGCGCGAGCGGATGCTCGCCGCGGCGGTCCGGGCGGGCGAGGCGGTCGGCCACCGGGGCGCCGGCACCGTCGAGTTCCTGGTCGACCCGCTCACGGGGGAGTTCTACTTCGTGGAGCTGAACACCCGGCTGGCGGCGGGGCACGCCGTCACCGAGCTGGTGACGGGCGTCGACCTCGTCGAGCAGCAGCTCCGGATCGCCGCCGGGGAGCCGGTGTCCGCCACGGCCACGGCCCCGCGCGGGCACGCGATCGGGCTCCGCGTCCTCGCCGAGGACCCGCGGCGCTTCCTGCCCGGCCCCGGCGAGATCACGGTGTGGGAGGAGCCGGTCGGCGAGGGCATTCGCATCGACGCGGGCTACGCCGAGGGCAACGCGGTCACCTCCTACTACGGTCCGCCGCTCGCCACCCTCTGCGTCCTCGGCGACGACCGCGGCCACGCCCTGCGGCGCGCCAGGGCCGCCGTGGCCGCGTTCCGCATCGAGGGCCCCGCGACGAACCTGCCCTTCCTCGCAGAGCTGCTCGACCACCCCGAGTTCGCGAAGGGCGCCTACGACACCGCCTTGGTGGCGCGCATGCGCCCCCACTAGGACGGGCCCGCGGCCTCAGGGCCGGAACGAGTACGCGTATGTGATCAGGTCCACGCCGGGGACGGGGGACCAGTCGTGGCCGGGGGTGCGGACGAAGCCCATGCGCTCGTACAGGCGGTGGGCGTCCTCCATGTTGCGCTGGGTCGACAGGCGCAGCCCGCGCAGGCCCGCCGCGCGGGCACGGTCGAGGCACGCCTCGACCATGGCGCGGCCGGCGCCCCGGCCGCGCGCCTTCTCCAGGACGGCCAGCATGCGGAACTCCGCCTCGTCCGGTCCGGCCAGTTCGGCGTAGGGGGTTCCGGGCGGGCAGTAGGCGACGGCGCCGGCCAGGTCGCCGTCGAGCTCGGCGGCCAGCAGCACGGATCTCGCCGCGCGGTCCTCGGCGTCCAGGAGCGTGCTCACGTAGGGCGACTCGGGCGAGACCAGGCCCCCGTGGACGTAGACCTCGACGGTCAGCTCACCGATCCGCCGGTACTCGTCCGGGCGGGCGTCCCGGACGACCACGGGTTCTGACACGGGTGCGGCTCCCTGGTCCACGGCGCGGCGAGGGACCGCGCCGTGGACCAGATTATCCGGGTTCGGGTTATCCCAGGTCGTCGCAGGCGGTTTCGCCCGGAAGCAGGGGACGCAGCCGGACGGTGTAGGTCTTGCCCTGGCTGCGCCACGTGGTGTCCGGGCTCGTGGCGGGGATCCTGCCGGAGGCCGCGAGCGTGCAGACGCCGCCGGGGACGGGCCGTCCCCGCCCGAGCGGCGCGAGGGGCCAGGCCCGGGGCGTGCCCCCGGTGCCCTCGGACGCCAGGACCGCCACCCTGGCGGGCGCGTACGGCCTGCCCGGGGCGGCCAGGTCGGCGGCCGGCCAGGCGCGCGGGTCCAGCCGCTCGCGGAAGCGCACCGCGGGGTCGGCCCGCGCCTCCGCCTGGACGATCTTCGTGTGCGCGCCGCCCATGGTGAACTCCAGCGCGAACGCGTCCGCGACCCGTCCGGGTGCCGTGGTGCGGGAACGGTCGAGCCCGGCGGCGCGGGCCTCGTCCAGGAGACGCCGCAGCGCCCCGGGTTTCAGGCGGTACTCGGTCATCTTCCCGTCGGACGCCGTCACCGCGCGTCCCGACGAGTACAGGGAGAAGTCGGGGAGCGAGCCGGGGCCGCCCTTGCCGACGAGACCGCCGGTCTCGCGCCAGCGCAGGACGAGTCTCTCCCCGGCGGGGGAGTCCTTGGCGGGGGACGCGCTCGGCGGGGCCGCCGGGGACGGCGGCGTGGAAGCGCGGGGTGCGGGGAGCGAATGCGGGGGCTTGGCGGAGCCGGAACCCCCGTCGCATGCGGTCAGGGCGCCCGCGCAGGCGAGCGCCAGCACCCAGCTGGAACGTGCGTACGGACCGGCCATGCGGGTTGGACGCGCGAGAGCCCCCGCCGGTTCCGTTACAAAAAGCCAGGCCGAAGACTGTGGGGTCCGGAGCCCGGCGGCGGCGCCCGCGCGCGCTAGTGTGCGGCTCGTGAGCGTGCTCGTGATTTCCGGGACCTGTACCGGCGTCGGCAAGACCGTCGTCACCGCGGCGCTGGCCGCGGTGGCCGCCGCGCGCGGCGCGTCGGTGGCCGTGGTCAAACCCGGCCAGACCGGCGTGGAACCCGCCGAGCCCGGAGACCTGGACGAGGTCGCCCGGCTCGCCGGGATCACCGACCTGCACGAGTTCGCGCGCTTCCCCGACCCGCTGTCGCCCGCGGCGGCGGCCCGCCGGGCGGGGGTGCCGCCGGTCCGGCTGCCGGACGTGGCCAAGCGCGTCCAGGAGCTGTCGGCCGGGCGCCGGCTGGTGCTGGTGGAGGGCGCGGGCGGGCTGCTCGTCCGCTACGACGAGGAGGGCACCACGATCGCCGACCTGGCGCGCTGGCTCGGCGCCGCCGTGGTGGTGGTGGCCCGGCCCGACCTCGGCACGCTCAACCACACCGCGCTCACCCTGGAGGCGATGGCGCACCGGGGCGTCCAGCTCGCCGGGGTCGTGATCGGGGAGTGGCCGGACGAGCCGGACCTCGCCATGCGCAGCAACATCCGGGACCTGGAGACCATCGCCGCCCGCCCGCTGGCGGGGGCGCTGCCCGCGGGCGCCGGGGCGCTCGGAGCGGCGGAGTTCCTCGTCGCCGCGCACCGCGGGCTCGCCCCGTCGTTCGGCGGCTCCTTCGACCCCGCGGTCTTCCGCGCCGTCCAGGGGCTGGAGGACGACGACCTGTGACCCGCCGCCCGGCCGGCCCTCAGACCCCGCGCCGCAGCCGGGTGATGAACTTGTAGCGGTCGCCGCGGTAGAGCGACTGGGCCCATTCCACGGGCTGGCCGGTGGAATCGAACGCATGCCGGGACAGCAGCAGCATCGGGAGGCCGACGTCCACGCCGAGGAGCTGCGCGTCGTGGGGGGTGGCGAGGACGGTCTCGATCGTCTCCTCGGCCTCGGTCAGGTGGACGTCGTAGGCGGTGGCCAGCGTCTCGTACAGGGAGTGGTGCCGGGGCAGCTCGCGGCGCAGGCCCGGGAAGCGGCGGGCGGGCAGGTGCGAGGTGTCGATCGACATCGGCTCCCCGTCGGCGAGCCTGAGCCGGTGGATGCGCAGCACCCGCCCGCCAGGGCGGATGCACAGCAGGGTGGCCAGCCGCTCGTCGGCGCTGACGTAGCCCGCCTCCAGGATGCGGGTCTCCGGCCGCAGGCCGTGGTGCCGCATGTCCTCGGTGTAGCTGACGAGCTGGAGCTCCTGGGAGACCTTCGGCTTGGCGACGAAGGTGCCCTTGCCCTGGATGCGCTGGAGGCGGCCCTCGACGACGAGTTCGGCGAGCGCCTGCCGGACGGTCGTCCGGGACGTCTCGTACTTCTCCGCGAGGGTCCGCTCGGGCGGCAGGGGGCTGCCCGGGGGAAGCGACTGGATCAATTCGACAAGGAGCTCTTTGAGCTTGTAGTACTTGGGGATGCGGGGCGCCGGGCCCACGTGGTTCCGGCCGATGTCACCGAGTGTCGCCCGGTCGAATCCGCGCTCGAATCCGCCCCCGTGCCGGGGCCCGCCCCTGACCTCCGTCACGGCATCTCCTCACGTTCATCACCGGTTCTCCCCGATGTTATGCGTGAAGACTACGGCCGGTAGAGCGTGCGACCTCCGCCAGGGCCTCATGGAACGTTGTGAGGTCGGACTCGTCCAGCGTGGCGCGTGCGGTCAGCCGCAGGCATGCGCGTCCCTTGGGGACCGAGGGAGGCCTGAAGCAGCCTACGCGGACGCCGTGCTCAGCGCAGATCTCGGCCGCCCGGAGCGCGGCCAGGGGTTCGCCGAGGTAGACCGGTACGACGGCGGCGGCGGGGTCGGTGGTCTCCAGGCCGGAACCGGCCGCGAGGTTTGACAGCCGCCGGGCCCGGTCACGGGCCCGGCCGGGCAGCCCGGGGTCGGCCTCCAGCACGTCGAGGGCGGCGAGCGCGGCGCCCGCCGCGGGCGGGGTCAGGCCGGTGTCGAAGATGAAGGCCCGGCTGGTGTCGACCAGCGTCTCGATCACCTCGGGCGCCCCGAGGACCGCGCCGCCCTGGGACGCCAGCGACTTCGACAGCGTGAGGGTGAGGACGACGTCGGGCTCGCCGGCCAGGCCCGCGGCGTGCGCGGCGCCGCGGCCCCGGTCGCCGACGACGCCGAGCGCGTGCGCCTCGTCGATCACCAGCAGCGCGCCGTGCGCCCGGGCGGTCCGGTGCAGCGCGGCCAGCGGCGCGAGATCGCCGTCCACCGAGAACACGGCGTCGGTGACGACGAGGGCGTGCTCCTCCTCCCGCTCGGCGAGGGCCTGCTCGACCGCGGCGACGTCGCGGTGCGGCGCGATCACCACCCGGGCGCGCGACAGCCGGCAGGCGTCCACGATCGAGGCGTGGTTGGTCTGGTCGGAGACCACCAGCGTGCCGGGCCCGGCGAGCGCGGTGACGGCGCCGAGGTTGGCCAGGAAGCCGGAGGAGAACACCAGCCCGGCGGGGGCGCCCGCGAACGCGGCGAGCCGCCGGTCCAGCTCGGCGTGCAGCTCGGTCGTCCCGGTGACCAGCCGCGACCCGCCCGCCCCGGTGCCCCACTCCCGGACGGCGGCGACGGCGCCGGCGGTCAGCCGGGGGTCCCCGGCGAGGCCGAGGTAGTCGTTGGAGGCCAGGTCGATCGGACCGCCGGGGCCGGCGGGGCGCGGCCGCAGCGTGCGGCGGAGCCCGGCCTCCGCACGCCGCGCGGTGGCGTCCCGGAGCCGGGCCAGGGGGTCGGCGGCAGCGGTCATGCCGGAATACTGCCAGTTCACCCTGGGCGGGGGACGACCGGCCCGGGCCGAACCGGATGGGCGATGATTGTCGGGTGCCTACCTTGACCGACCTTGTCCGCGATCACACCGCGCTCACCGACACCGATCTGGAGTGGCTGCACGCCCTGGTGTCGGACTGGCAACTGCTCGCGGACCTGTCGTTCGCCGACCTGCTGCTGTGGGTGCCGCTGCGGTCCGGCGAGACGTTGCTGCCGGACGCGGCCTCCGAGCGGCGGCCCGGCGCCCGGCGGGGCGCCGCCGGGCGCCGGCCGGAACCCGCGGTGGACACCGGCGCGCAGGTCCCCGGCTGGGTGGCGATCGCGCAGATGCGGCCGACGACCGGGCCGACCGCCTACCCCGAGGACCTCGTCGGCAAGATCGTCCGGACGGGCCGGCGCGGGCTGATCGACGTGGCCTGGCGGGAGCGGCGCATCGTCCGGGAGGGCGACCCGGAGTGGGGCAGCGGCATCCCCGTCCGGGAGGAGTCGATCCCGGTGCGGCGCGGCGCGAAGATCCTCGGGGTGATCCAGCGCAGCACGAACCTCAGCTCGGCGCGCACCCCGAGCCGGCTGGAGCTGACCTACCTGCAGAGCGCCAGCGACCTCGCCAAGATGATCTCCGAGGGCCGGTTCCCGGTTCCGGGCGAGGAGCCGAACATGGTCCGCTCGCCCCGCGTGGGGGACGGGCTGATGCGGCTCGACCGCTCGGGGCGGGTGACCTACGCCAGCCCGAACGCCCAGTCGGCCTACCGGCGGCTCGGATACCCGGCGGACCTGGTCGGCGAGGCGGTCGGCGACGTCACGGCGGGGCTGTGCGACACCGGGGAGCCCAGGGAGGAGGCGCTGAGCGTCGTGCTCAGCGGCCGGGCGCCGCGCGAGGTCGAGGTGGAGGCGCACGGGTCGGTGATGCAGCTGCGGACGATCCCGCTGGTGGTCGGCGGGACGCGGATCGGCGCGATCGTGCTGTGCCGCGACGTCACCGAGCTGCGCTGGCGCGACCGCGAGCTGATGACCAAGGACGCGACGATCCGGGAGATCCACCACCGGGTCAAGAACAACCTGCAGACGGTGGCGGCGCTGCTGCGGCTGCAGGCACGGCGGCTGCAGATCCCGGAGGGCCGGGCGGCGCTGGACGAGGCGGTGCGCCGGGTCGGGTCGATCGCGATCGTGCACGAGACCCTCTCGCACACCCCGGACGAGCTGATCGACTTCGACGACATCGCGGACCGGGTGATCATGATGGCGGGGGAGGTGTCCACGCCGGAGACCAAGGTCGCGCCCAAGCGGACCGGGAACTTCGGGGTGCTGCCCGCCGAGGTGGCCACGCCGCTGGCGATGGCGCTGACCGAACTGCTGCAGAACGCCCTGGAGCACGGCCTGGCGAACCGGTTCGGGACGCTGGAGGTCGTCGCGCACCGCTACGGCGAGGAGGCCGGGCGCCGTGAGCGGGACGGTGCGCCGGTGTGGGGCGAGTGGGCCGGAGCGCCCGGCGGACGCGCCCCCCGGCAGGGGCCGGCGGAGCGGGACACGGCGGAGGCGGCGGGCCGCCGCCTGGTGGTCGTGGTGGCCGACGACGGGGTGGGCCTCCCGGCGGACTTCGACGTGGAGAGCAGCGACAGCCTCGGCTTGCAGATCGTCCGCACGCTGATCGTGGGCGAGCTGGGCGGCCGGCTCGACTTCCGGGCCCGAACCGGCGGCGGAACGGAGGTCGTCGTGGACGTGCCGATCGAGCCGCACCACCGCCCCGGCCCACCCCGCCCCTGACCCCCGCAGCGCCCCAGGCCACGAAGCGGTACCGGCCTGCGAGGGTGTTCCCGTCCGTGGGGTGTTGCTGAGGTGGCTGTGACCTGCGGTGATCAGGCGGCCTGGCCTGGGCCGGCGTGTGCCTGGGCGGGAATGGCGAACGCCCGTGGCGGGGCCACGGGCGTTCGCGTGTCGTTGTGGCGGCTCGGTTCGGCGTGGTGCTCTCCGGCCGTGAGGTTCGGAGGCGGGCGCCGTTCCGGCCGGCGCCCGCCGGGCGGAGCCGGGGCGCGGTGCGGGCGGATCGGTCGGACTGGGTGGACGCGCCGGTTACAGACCGGCGCCGGCGCGGGCGCGGGCCCGCGCGGTGCGGCGCTTGAGGGCGCGGCGCTCGTCCTCGCCCATCCCGCCCCACACGCCCGAGTCCTGGCCGGAGTCCAGCGCCCAGCGCAGGCAGGAGTCGGTGACGTCGCAGCGCTTGCACACCTGCTTGGCCTCTTCGATCTGCAGGATCGCGGGCCCGGTGTTGCCGATCGGGAAGAACAGCTCGGGGTCCACGTCACGGCAGGCTGCGCGATGGCGCCAGTCCATGCGGTCCACTCCTTCGTCAGGTGGTGGAGACACTCCACTTTTGTGAACGGTTTCACATGTCGCGAACCCCCGGAGGGCGGTGCCTGGTCGCGGGGTTGGTTGTTCGGCGGCGCTGCGATCAGGAGGCGGACGACGTTGGGGCCCCTGTCGGCTGGCGCACTTTGAGCGTGTCAGCCGGGCGCGGGCAGACGCAAGACCCTTGAGAAAGGATTCTCAAAGTATGGGTGTCGCATGTGTCACACCGGCGGGTCGGGCGCGTTGCTTTGTCGTTAACTGATCGGCCGGACGGCGTCATATGACGATGCGGATGGCCTTCGGTACCGATCGGAAGGTGATGCTCTGCTGCGCGCCAAGGTAGTCGCCGTCGAGCTGAAAGGCCACTGGACGCTCCGCGCGCAATGTGATCTCCGCCGCGTCGTGCACGTTCAGCAGGTCCGGGCCCTGGACGGGCACCGTGCGGGGGACCAGCATCCGGGCCAGCGCGCCGAGCGTGGGGGCGGTGCCCAGCGTCCGCATCCCGAACAGGTCGAGGCCGCGGGAGAAGTTCGCCTTGGGGCTCGGATTCACCGGGAGCGGTCCCAGGAAAGTCCACGGCGCGGTATTGGAGATGAAGGCCAGGAACAGGCCCTCTTTCGGCGGCCGTCCCGGCACTTCCAGCGTTAGCGCGGGGCTGCGCCGATCGGTGCCGGAGAAGAAATGCCGGACCGCGGTGCGCACATACAGGGAGGGGTCGGCCTTGGCGCCGGCGCCGCGGCGGCGCTCCACCTCGCGGACGACCTCGGCGTCGAACCCGACGCCCGCGCAGAAGGTGAAGTAGCGTTCGGTGCCGCCCGGGTGGACGGCGGTGCCGAGCCCGACGGTCCGGTGCCGCCCGGCGCGCAGCGCCCGCAGCACCATCCGGGTCGCGGCGATCACGTCGCTCGGCAGCCCGAGCGCGCGCGCGAAGACGTTGGCGCTGCCGATCGGCAGCACCGCCAGCGCGGGCAGGTCGGGCGAGGGGCCCTCGGCGAGGAGCCCGTTGACCGCCTCGTTCACGGTGCCGTCCCCGCCGAGCGCGATCACCGTGCTGAAGCCCTCCTCGGCGGCCCGGCGGGCCAGCTCGGTCGCGTGGCCGCGGCGGGCCGTCTCGGCGACGACCAGGTCGAGATCACCGGACAGCGCCCGGACGAGCAGGTCACGGGACCGCCTGGAGGTCGAGGTCGCCTTGGGGTTGGTGATGAGCATGGCGCGCACGGCGTCAGGGTATCGATCGTTAGCGGGCGGTTCGGCCGGTCGGCGGCCTCGGGCGGCCGGTTCGGCGGCCCGGAACGGGCCGCGCGCCCGGGGCGAGTAGGGTTTCTGGTTGTGTCGAAGCGTCCGTTCACCGTGCACGCCGCCGCCGCCCTCGAGGCCGCGGAGGGCCTGGCCGCCGTCGGATTCGGGGTGTTCACCGGCGTGGAGACCGCCGCCGGGGCCGCCGTCGACCCGGTGAGCGCGATCGGGGTGACGGTGCTCGCGCTCGCGGGCGGTCTCGGGATGCTGGCCTGCGCCCGCGGCCTGCTGCGCGCCGACCAGTGGAGCCGCGCCCCCACGGTGCTGACGCAGCTGTTCGCGCTGCCGGTGGCGTGGTCGTTGTGGCAGAGCGACCGGCCCGCCGTCGCTGTGCCGATGGGCCTGGCGGCGGTCCTCGCGCTGGTGGCGGTGCTCAGCCCGCCGAGCACCGCGTGGCTGGTGGTCGACCGCGAGGACGCTGCGGAAGAGGACGAGGACGGCGCGGAAGAGGACGCGGACGGCGCGGAAGAGGACGCGGACGGCGCGGAAGACGGCGCCGGGACCTCCGCGGCCGAACGGCCGACCAAGCGCTGACCCCGCCCACCGGGGCGCACCGGGCGCCGACCATGGGCCGGGCCGCCGGGGGCCCCTCGGGGGCCCGCCCGGCGGAGGCGGCCGCGGGCGGTCACTCCTCGGCCGTGAGGCCTTCGCGGAGCTGGGCGAGGGTGCGGGCCAGCAGCCGGGACACGTGCATCTGGGAGATGCCGAGCTCGGCGGCGATCTGCGACTGGGTCATGTTGCCGAAGAACCGCAGCAGAAGGATCTTCTTCTCGCGGGCGGGGAGCTTCTCCAGCAGCGGCTTGAGGGACTCGCGGTACTCGACGCCCTCCAGCGACTCGTCGACCATGCCGAGGGAGTCGGCCACCGCCGGGGCGTCCTCGTCGCCGGAGTCGGGGGCGTCCAGGGACACGGTGGAGTAGGCGTTGGCCGACTCCAGGCCCTCGAGCACCTCCTCCTCGCTCATCTGCAGATGGGCGGCCAGCTCGCTGACGGTCGGGGCGCGCCCCTCCCGCTGGGCCAGGTCGCTGATCGCCTTGGTGAGCGACAGCTTCAGCTCCTGGAGCCGGCGCGGAACCCGCACCGCCCAGCCCTTGTCGCGGAAGTGCCGCTTGATCTCGCCGACGATCGTGGGCGTGGCGTAGGTGGAGAACTCCACGCCGCGGCCGAGGTCGAACCGGTCGATCGACTTGATCAGCCCGATGGTGGCGACCTGGATCAGGTCGTCCAACCACTCGCCCCGGTTGCGGAACCGGCGGGCGAGGTACTCCACCAGGGGCAGGTGCAGCTCGACGAGCTGGTCGCGGATGCGCTGGCGCTCGGGATCGCCCTCGGGCAGCTCGGCGAGGCGCTCGAACAGCGCGCGGGCCCGGGCGCGGTCGGGGACCGCGCTCTCGGACCGCTCGTTCCCGGCTCCGGCGATCGTCGTCTTCTCCGTCACGGGGCCCCCGCCGCGCCGCGGCGCTTCTGCAGCGTCACGGTGACCCGGTCGTCGGCGCCCACCCGGGCGTCGACCTCGCCGGCGAGCGACGACAGGACCGTCCAGGCGAAGGTGTCGCGGCTGGGTTCCTGGCCGTCCACGGTCAGCACCGAGACGGAGATGCGCATGGCGTCGCCCGTCAGCTCGAACTCGCAGCTCAGGTCGGTCCCCGGGACGGCCTGGGCGAGCAGCATCGCGCAGGCCTCGTCGACCGCGATGCGCAGGTCCTCGATCTCGTCCAGCGTGAAGTCCAGCCTGGCCGCCAGCCCCGCGGTCGCGGTCCGCAGGACGGACAGGTAGGCGCTCGCGGCGGGCAACCTCACGGTCACCACATCGCGGACGGACAACTGTGTACTGGCCGGCATGGCAGCGGTTTCCTCGGTCACGTCACTCCCTCGCAGGATGGTCCCGCCCTTCCGAAACTACCGCCTGCGGGACCCTGCGCGAGACTCCGGCACGCGTGGCTTTCGCACCAATGTCCGCGCCGAGGCGAAACGACGAGTTCCAAACCTCCCCAGGACGAGGCATGGATCACTTCCGGGGCACCCCGGAGGGGCGGATAGCCTGACCTGTGTGATTCGACCTTCGACTCCCGACGACGTCCCCGCGATCCTGCGGCTGGTGCGCGACCTGGCGGAGTACGAGCGGTCCCTGCACGAGGTCGAGGCGACCGAGGAGCACCTCCGGGACGCCCTGTTCGCCCCGGAGCCGCGCGTTCACGCCCATGTCGCCGAGCACGGCGGGAAGGTCGTGGGATTCGCGCTGTGGTTCCTCAGCTACTCCACGTGGACGGGCAGGCACGGCATCTACCTGGAGGATCTGTTCGTCGAGCCGGACATGCGCGGCCACGGCTACGGCAAGGCCCTGCTGACCGAGCTGACCCGGATCGCCGAGGAGCGCGGCTACGCCCGCGTCGAGTGGTCGGTGCTCGACTGGAACGCCCCCGCCATCGGCTTCTACCGGGCGCTCGGCGCCCGCCCGCAGGACGAGTGGACCGTCTACCGCCTCACGGGCGACGCCCTGGCCGAGGCGGCGGGGCGGGCCGGAGCGACGGCCTGAGGCCCGCGAGGCGGGCCCCAGGCCGGCCGCCTACCACCTGGTGGGCTTGGTCTTGGTGTAGAGCCAGGCGTTGAAGAGCCCGTCCAGCCGCCGGCCGGAGATCTTCTCGGCCAGCGCGATGAACTGCCCGGTGGTGACGTTGCCGTCGCGGTGCGCCTTCGTCCAGGCCTTCAGCAGCTCGAAGAACGCCTTGTCCCCGATCCGCTCCCGCAGCGCCTGGAGGGTCATGCCGCCCCGCCAGTACGGGGTGAGGGTGAACAGCTCGTTCGGGCCCGGGTCACCGGTCCGGCGGGCCGTCCACAGGTCCTTGTAGTAGGGCGAGTTCTGGGGCAGCTTGTAGAGGTCGTCGAAGGTCTTCTTCGCGGTCGGGCCGCCGTGCTGCTCGTCCCACAGCCACTCGGCGTAGGTGGCGAAGCCCTCGTTGAGCCAGATGTCCTTCCAGCGCTTCACGCTGACGCTGTCGCCGAACCACTGGTGCGACAGTTCGTGGACGATCGTCGCGGTGTCGGGCTGGAAGCCGTAGATCGGGCGGCTCTGCGTCTCCAGGGAGAACGCCACGTCGACGCCCACCCGGATGCCGCCGGTGGAGGAGAAGGGGTAGTCGCCGAAGACCTTCTCCTCCCAGTCGATCGCCTTGATCGTCCCCTCGTGGATGGTCTTCAGCTCACCGGCGCGGTTCGGCGCGACCGCGGTGATGACGGGCACGCCGCCCTGCGTCCTGCCCTTCTTGACGGTGAACTTGCCGATCGCGAGCATCGCCAGGTAGCTCGCCATGGGGGAGCGCTCGTTCCACACGAACGTCGTTTTGCCGCCCCGGGTCGACTCGCCGCCGGGCTCGCCGTTCGAGAGGACCTGCGTGCCCTTGGGGACGGTGACCCGGTAGGTGTAGGTGGCCTTGTCGGACGGGTGGTCGTTGCTGGGGAACCAGGTGGAGGCGCCGTCCGGTTCGCACACGACGTACGCGCCGTCCGGCGTCCGGATCCACCCGAACCGGCCGATGTCGGGCCGGTTGACGGGCTTGGGGGTACCCGCGTAGACGACGGCCACGGTGAAATGGGCGCCCTTGCGCAGGCTCTTGCGGGGCGTGATGACGAGCTCCTGCCCCTTACGGGTGAAGGTCGCGCCCTTCCCGTCCACCTGGACGCTCTTGACGCTGAGCTGCTTGAGGTCCAGGTCGAAGCGGGAGAGGTCATGTGTAGCGCGCGCACTGATGCGGGCGGTGGCGGCCAGGGCGTTGGACTTGGGCTGGTAGTTCAGCGTCAGGTCGTAGTGCCCGACGTCGTACCCGCCGTTCCCCTCCTGGGGGAAGTAAGGGTCGCCCGCGCCCGGTGTCCCCGGCTTGCCCCCCTTGGCCGCCGCCGGCGCGGCCGGAGCCGGAGCGGGGGCCGCGCCGGGCGCCGCGGCGGCGGGCAGCGCGGGCGCCAGCACGCACACCGCCGCGAACGTGACCATGGTCGTCGACCGGGCGGGTCTGATCCTGATCGGCATAGAACGTCCTCTCGTTGGCCGTGCGCCATAGAAGATCATGCGATGTCACGAAAAGTCAGTATTCGCTGGCCCGAACATGCCGCGGGGGCCGTCCGGTTCCGGACGGCCCCCGCGTACTGGCGCGGTGTCCCGCGTCACGCCTGCTTGGTCTCCTTGAAGATCGCGGCGATCTCGTCGATCTTGGCCAGCAGCTCGTCGGCCACCTTGACGTCCACGCCGCCCTTGGTGCCGGCCGCGCCCGCGAGCTTGGTCGCCTCGTTGAACAGCTGGTGCAGCTGCGGGTACTTCTCGAAGTGCGGCGGCTTGAAGTAGTCGGTCCACAGCACCCACAGGTGCTCCTTGACCAGCTGCGAACGCTGCTCCTTGATCACGATCGCCCGGGTGCGGAACTCCGGGTCCTCGTTGGCCGCGTACTTCTCGGCGATCGCCTTGACCGACTCGGCCTCGATCCGGGCCTGCGCCGGGTCGTAGACGCCGCACGGCAGGTCGCAGTGCGCGGAGACCGTCGTCTTCGGACGCAGAAGCTTGAGCAACACCTGCGATTCCCTTCCCTCGTTTCGGATCATGCTCAGGGCACCGACATTACCCTTGTGACCAAGGCGTCGTACGCCCAGGGTTCTCGGTAATTGGGCCTAAGACCCGGGTGGCCGCGAACCCCCGAGTGATTCCAGGGGATTCGTCCCCTTCAGGGGGTCGGTGCCGCGCCGCCGCCCCCGCTCCAGGAAGGACCGTCATGCCGATCCGGGTACGGCCGGGGCCGGTGGCCCGGGCCTGCGGCGGCACGCTGCTGCTGCTCACGCCGGTCGCCGCGCTCGCCCTCGCCGCGGCGCGCGGGCGGCTGCGGACCGTCGCGGTCGAGGGCGAGTCGATGCTGCCCGCGCTGCGGCCCGGCGACTGGCTGGTGGTGCGCGCCGGCGGCCCGGTCGCCGCGGGCGACGTCGTCGTGGCCCGCCATCCCGGCCGGCCGGAGCTCCTGGTCGTCAAGCGGGCGGTCCGCCGCGAGCGCGGCGGATGGTGGCTGGAGAGCGACAACCAGCGCGCGGCCGGACGCCGGGACAGCTGGGACTTCGGCGCCGTCCCGGACGACCTGGTCGTCGGCCGGGTCGTCGCCCGCTACTGGCCGCCCTCGCGGGCGACGGGGCGCCGGGCCGTCACGCGCGGCGCGCTCGGATGGCAGGCGGCGGTGGTGAGCGGGCGTCCCGCACAGCGGTCCGAGCAGTGACGGCGCGACCGGTTCGCGGTCGCGTCGAAGAACACCCGCTCGCACCCGTCGGCCCGGCAGACGCCGAGCCGGTCCGGTCCCTGCGCGGCGATCTTCGCGGCGAGGCCCATCGCGGCGCGCGCCGCGAACCGGTCGGGGATCGAGCCCGCCTCGTTGAAGTGCAGGTGCCAGTCCTGGCCGTCGTGCCGGGTCACCTGGGGATGACACGGGTGCTGGATGAGCAGCGTGTTGAGCAGGTCGACCGCGTCCTCGGCGTTCCCGCGGGCGGCGGCGGAGAAGATGGCGCGCAGCTGCGCGCGCAGCCCGCGCATGGCGTCGAGGTCCCGGTGGGCGATCCGGCCGCCGAAGTCCGGCCGCTGCCCCAGCAGGGCCCTCAGCGCGTCGAGGTCGCGCAGGTCGTCCTGGCCGGGGCGCTGGGTGTTCACCAGGTCGACCGCCAGGTCCGCGTACGAGGCGAGGTCCACAATCGCTCCTGACAAGTCCGGGTCGATCGGACGAATCGTCAGTTTCATTCCCCCGTAGCGAGAATTACACCGCATTTTTTCGCGCAGAGTGCAGAGGTGCGGTCGGCAATGGCCCGCAAAGCCTGACCGGAATCAATGGACATTTCCGGCCATTGCCGAAGGCCCGCGCCCCCGAAGGGACGCGGGCGGACGGGAAAGGCGCGATCAGATCCGGTTGACGCCCTCCGCACGGGCCTGCGCGGCCACCGCCGCGGTGACGGCCGGGGCGACCCGGTCGTCGAACGGGCCGGGGACGACGTAGTCGGGCGACAGGTCGTCGCCGACGATGCCGGCCAGCGCGGTCGCCGCGGCCAGCTTCATGCCCTCGGTGATCGAGTGGGCCCGCACGTCCAGCGCGCCGCGGAAGATGCCCGGGAACGCCAGCACGTTGTTGATCTGGTTGGGGAAGTCGCTGCGCCCGGTGGCCACCACGCGGGCGTGCCGCCGCGCGACCTCCGGGTGCACCTCGGGGGTCGGGTTGGACAGCGCGAACACGATCGCGTCCTTGGACATCGTGGCGACGCTCGACTCGTGGACCGTGCCGCCGGACAGGCCGATGAACACGTCGGCGCCGCGCAGCGCCTCCTCGGTCGACCCGGTCAGCCGCGACCTGTTGGTGATCTCCGAGATCCGCCGCTTGACCGGGTTCAGGCCGTCCCGGCCCTCGTAGATCAGGCCCTTGCTGTCCGACAGCGCGATGTCGCCGATGCCGGCCTCGATCAGGATCCGCGACACCGCGATGCCCGACGCCCCCGCGCCCGCCACGACGGCGCGCAGGTCCGACAGCGGCCGGCCGACCAGGCGGGCGGCGTTGGTGAGCGCCGCCAGCGCCACGATCGCGGTGCCGTGCTGGTCGTCGTGGAAGACCGGGATGTCCAGGGCGGCGCGCAGCCGGTCCTCGATCTCGAAGCAGCGCGGGGCGCTGATGTCCTCCAGGTTGATGCCGCCGAAGCTCGGCGCCAGCCGGATCACGGTCTCGACGATCTCGTCGACGCCGGTGCAGCCCAGCGCGATCGGCACCGAGTCGACGTTGGCGAACTCCTTGAACAGCAGGGACTTGCCCTCCATGACCGGCATGGAGGCGGCCGGGCCGATGTCGCCGAGGCCGAGCACCGCGGTGCCGTCGGTGACGACCGCGACGACCCTGGACGTCCAGGTGTAGTCGTAGGCCAGCTCGGGGTTGTCGGCGATCGCGGTGCAGACGCGCGCGACCCCGGGCGTGTAGGCGAGGGACAGGTCGTCCTTGTTGCGGACCGGGATGGTCGAGCGCATCTCCAGCTTGCCGCCGCGGTGCAGCGGGAAGGCCGGATCATCGTCGAGGGAGAGTTCGGTGGGAATGGGCTCAGCAGCCACAGCGACCCCTGTCAGTCAGTGAAAGTTGGCTTTCGGGCGATGGCCGCCGCGGTGGTGACGGCGTGGTGGCCGGTCACCTCGAGGGACATCTCGCGACGTACGGGGGTCACCCGTTGCCCCATTTTGCCATACCGGCCCCTGCCGGTCAGGTGAGGATGCCGTGACGGCCGCCACCACGCGGGTCGCGCGATGGCGGATCGATTGCCCGTGGTTGGGAACCTCCAGTGCCGGGGCAGACGTACCGGCCCCGCTCGTTGTCCGATTGTTTCGGACCCTTAATCCGAATCTGGCCTGGTATGCGCCAAAATATGCTCCTGACCTACGGGCCCGCACGGGTCCGTACGACACCATCTGGAGGGGGACCAGTGATCACCGGTTCTCTGCGCCGTCGCATCGTCGCGGCGGGCGCGCTCGTGCTGACGGGCGCCCTCGCCCTGACCGCATGCGGCGAGAAGAAGGACACCACCGAGCCGACGGCGTCGATCACGCCGAAGAGCGGCCCGGACCAGAAGCTGGCGGCCATGGTCCCGGCCGATGTCAAGTCCGACGGAGTCATCAAGATCGGCTCGGACACCACCTACGCCCCGGCCGAGTTCCTGGAGAACAACAAGGCCATCGGGTTCGACGTCGACCTGTTCGACGCCGCCGCCGCCAAGCTGGGCCTGAAGACCCAGTGGATCACCACCCCGTTCACCGGCGTGATCACCGGCGTGAAGTCCGGCAAGTACGAGGCCGGGATCTCCTCGCTGACGATCAACCCCGACCGGCTGAAGGACACCGAGATGGTGAGCTACTTCAACTCGCCGATCCAGTGGGTGGTCAAGAAGGGCAACCCGCAGGGCGTCCAGCCGGAGTCGGCCTGTGGCAAGAAGGTCGCCGTCCAGACCGGCACCGTCGAGGTCCCGGACCTGCAGCAGAAGTCCAAGGCCTGCAAGGACGCCGGCAAGCCCGCCATCACGATCGACCAGTTCCAGGACCAGAGCACCGCGACCGCCGCGGTCGTGTCCGGCAAGGACGACGCGGGCTCGGCCGACTACCCGGTCTTCGTCGACGCCGTCGACAAGTCCAACGGGCAGCTGGAGCTGCTGGGCGAGCCCTACGGGCAGGCCCCCTACGGCGTCGCGCTCAAGAAGGGCCAGACGCAGTTCGCCGAGGCCGTCGCCGGCGCCTACAAGGCGATCATCACGGACGGGACCTACAAGCAGATCCTGGACAAGTGGAAGGTCGCCAAGGGGGCCATCACCGATCCGGCCGTGAACCCGAAGGTCTCCTGACCGTATGTCGGAGACTCCTGACGCCGTGACGCCGGAGGGGACGCGGCCGGAGGCCATCAGGGCCGTGCCCGTCCGGCACCCGGGACGCTGGGCCGCCGTGGCGGTGCTCGCCGTGCTGGCCGCGATGTTCGTGCACATGCTGGTCACGAACAAGGCCTTCCAGTGGTCCTTCATCATCGACAACGCGTTCCGCCCGAACATCGTCGAGGGCGTCAGGACCACGGTCCTGCTGACGGTGTTCTCCATGATCATCGGTGTGGTGCTGGGCATCGTGCTCGCCATCATGCGGCTCTCGGGCAACCCGATCCTCGGGGCGGTGGCCTGGCTCTACACCTGGTTCTTCCGGGCGGTGCCGCGGCTGGTCCTGGCGATCCTGTTCGGCAACATGGGGATCCTGTACGCCAAGTACCACGTCGGCGGCGTGCCCTTCTCCCACCAGGTCGGCGGCGTGCTCGGCGTGGACATGGACGGCACGCTGTTCACGATCAACGCCAACACCTTCCTCACCGGCTTCATGGCCGGCCTCCTCGCGCTGGCGCTGTCCGAGGGCGCGTACATGGCCGAGATCGTCCGGGCCGGCATGCTGTCGGTCGACCCCGGGCAGAACGAGGCCGCCGGCGCGCTCGGCATGTCCCGCATGCAGACCATGCGCCGGATCGTCCTGCCGCAGGCCATGCGGGTCATCGTGCCGCCCACCGGCAACGAGACGATCGCGATGCTCAAGGACACCTCGCTGGTCGCCTTCGTGCCCGTCACCAACGAGCTGTTCTTCCAGCTCAAGTCGGTCGGCGACAAGTCGTTCAACGCCTTCCCGATGCTGGTCGCCTCCTGCATCTGGTACCTCATCCTGACCAGCTTCCTGCTGGTCGGGCAGTACTTCCTGGAGCGCCACTTCTCCCGCGGCACCGGCGTGCCCAAGGAGAAGCGGGCGGGGCTGCGGGCGCTCGGCTTCGGCAGCGGGGGAGGCGGGGCATGAGCGACCACGCGGTGGACGCGGCGCCGGACGGCGCCGCCCTGATGGTCAAGGCCGAGTCCGTGCACAAGTCGTTCGGCCGGGTCGAGGTGCTCAAGGGCATCGACCTGGAGGTCCGGCCCGGCGAGGTGATGTGCGTCATCGGCCCGTCCGGATCGGGCAAGTCGACGTTCCTGCGCTGCATCAACCACCTGGAGAAGATCGATGCCGGCCGGCTCTGGGTGAACGGGCACCTCATGGGCTACCGGCAGAAGGGCGACAAGCTCTACGAACTGCGCGACAAGGAGGTGTCGGCGCAGCGCCGCGAGATCGGCATGGTCTTCCAGCGGTTCAACCTCTTCCCGCACAAGACGGCCATGGAGAACGTCTGCGAGGCGCCGCTGCGGGTCCGCCGGCTCGGCAGGGCCAAGGCGCGCGAGCAGGCCGCCGCGCTGCTGGAACGGGTCGGCCTGGCCGACAAGATGGACACCTACCCGGCGCAGCTGTCGGGCGGGCAGCAGCAGCGCGTCGCGATCGCGCGGGCCCTGGCCATGGAGCCGAGGCTGATGCTGTTCGACGAGCCGACCTCGGCGCTCGACCCCGAGCTCGTCGGGGAGGTGCTGGAGGTCATGAAGCAGCTCGCGGTGGACGGGATGACCATGATCGTCGTCACCCACGAGATCGGCTTCGCCCGCGAGGTCGGCGACTCCCTGGTGTTCATGGACGGCGGCGTCGTCGTCGAGAAGGGCGCTCCCCGCGAGGTGCTGGCCAACCCCCGGCACGCCCGGACGCAGGACTTCCTCTCCAAGGTCCTCTGAGCCGTACGGGCCCGCTCCGTCGCCGCGGCCCGCCCCCTCGTCAGGGGGCGGGCCGCGCGGCGTCCGGGGCCGGCCACTAGGGTGCGGGCATGTTCGCTGTCACGGCTACGCAGATCGACGCAGAGGACCCGCTGACCGGCCTCACGCTGGGGGAGCGGCCCGACCCCGAGGTGCCGGACGGCTGGACCACCGTCACGGTGCGGGCCACCGCGCTCAACCACCACGACCTGTGGTCGCTGCGGGGCGTCGGCCTGCCCGCCGACCGGCTGCCGATGATCCTCGGCTGTGACGCCGCGGGCGTGGACGAGGACGGCGACGAGGTCATCGTGCACGCGGTCGTCGGCGACCCCGGACGCGGCGGCGGCGACGAGACGCTCGATCCCCGGCGGTCGCTGCTGTCGGAGCTGCACCCGGGGACGTTCGCGGAGAAGGTCGCGGTGCCGCGGCGCAACCTCGTCCCGAAGCCGGCGGAGCTGTCCTTCGCGGAGGCGGCCTGCCTGCCGACCGCGTGGCTCACCGCCTACCGGATGCTGTTCGACAAGGCGGCGCTGGAGCCGGGCTCGTCCGTCCTCGTGCAGGGCGCGGGCGGCGGGGTCGCCAGCGCGGCGATCGCGCTCGCCTCCGCGGCCGGGTTCCGCGTCCACGCCACCAGCCGTGACGCGGCCAAGCGCGCGCGGGCGCTGGAACTCGGCGCGGACACGGCCCTCGAGCCGGGGGCCCGGCTCCCCGAGCGGGTGGACGCCGTCATCGAGACGGTCGGCGAGGCGACCTGGTCGCACTCGCTGAAATCGCTGCGGCCCGGCGGCCGGATCGTGGTGTCCGGCGCGACGAGCGGCCAGGTCCCCCCGGCGGAGCTGAACCGGGTGTTCTTCCTCCAGCTCCAGGTGATCGGCTCGACCATGGGGACGCGCGCCCAGCTCGAACGGCTGGCGCGGTTCCTGGTGAAGACGGGCCTGCGCCCATCGATCGACCGCACGCTGCCGCTCGCGCGGGCCCGCGAGGGCTTCGCCGCGATGGCCGCGGGCGACCTCTTCGGCAAGATCGTCTTCACGCCCTGAGGTGACCTCGGCGGAGGCCCGCCGCTCCGGTCAGGGCGTTCGGTCGCGGTGCTCGCCGTCCCGGCGGAACACCTCGTCCCGGAGCCGGTCCCGCGTCTCCTCCAGCAGGGCCTGGACGGCGGCGAGGTCCTCGTCGTCGAGCCGGGCGTGCTGGGCGCCCTTGCGGACATCCTCGACGAACCGGCGCAGCAGCCGCTCCAGCTTGAGGCGGGCGATGTCCTCGCCGGTGCCGGTCGCCGTCTTCCAGGCGTCCTCCCAGTTCTGCCGCCACTCCTCCTTCCACTGCTGCTTCTGCTCGCGCCAGTGCTCCTTCTGCCGCCGCCACTCGTCCTTCTGCCGCTCGGTCGTCTCCTTCCAGGCGTCCCTGGAGGTGGCCTTGCCCTGGTCGCGCATGTCCCGCGCGGCCTGGGTGAGCTCCTCGCGCAGCGACCGCACCGTCTGCCGGACGTCCTCCTGCACGCCCCGGGCGAACTCCTGGGCCGAGGCGGTGATCTCCTCCTCCAGCTCGGCCAGCTCGTCCATCCGGTGCTCCAGCTCCTCGCGGCCCTTGTCGGTCAGCGAGTACACCTTCTTGCCCTTCACGACCTCGTGCGTGACCAGTCCCTCGGCCTCCAGCCGGGCCAGCCGCGGATAGATCGTGCCGGGCGAGGGCGAGTACACGCCGAGGAAGCGGTCCTGCAGGAGCCGGATCACCTCATAGCCGTGCCGGGGGCTCTCCTCCAGAAGTTTCAGCAGGTACAGCCGCAGGCGTCCATGGCCGAAGACGGGGCTCAACTCACTTCTCCATTCGGGGTGTGGTGATCTCCTGCGCGTCGTCCTCGCGGCCGAGGAGCGTGATCGCGCCGGACACCGTGGTGACCGCGAGCCGTGCCGAGCCGTCGCCCAGCGTGCCGCCGACGCTGCGCGCGACGGGCCGGTCCTGCCGGCCGAGGCCGGGGAAGGCCGTGTCGATCCGTCCCGCGGCCGAGGTCAGCGCCACCAGCGCGTTCGCGGACCCGGGCACGCGCAGCACGACCTCGCCGGAGACGGTGTTCACCTCGATCCCGCTGTCGCCGACCAGGTCGACGTCGGCGGCGATCCGGCCGCTGACCGTGCGCGCCCCCATCCGGTCGACCGCCCCGCCCGCCAGCGACAGGTCGCCGGACACCGACGTGAACGACACCGACCCGTCCAGCCCCCGGGCCTCGACCGCCCCGGACACGGTGTTGGCGTCGATCGCGCCCACCACCCCGTCCAGCGTCACGTCCCCCGAGCCGCTCCTGATGGACGTGCGGGCCGCCAGCCCGGTGACCACGGCGTCCGCGGAGACGAGGTTCAGTGTGACCGGGCAGTCGTAGGGCACCGTCACCGTGATCGCGGCCTTGGTCCGGTGCGTGCGCAGCCAGCTCAGCACGCCCTCGATCAGCCGCTCGTGGGTGATCGTCAGCATGCCCGCCTCATGCCCGACCACGAGGGGCGGGCCCTCCACGTCGCCGATCATGACGGACGGGCGCTCGTCCGAGGCGAGCACCGAGATGCTCCCGGCGATCAGCGTCGCCTTCAGCGTCACCACCCCGTCGAAGTCCAGGGTGGTCGGTTCGTCGATCGTCCAGCGCGACATCGTGGATGCCCTTCGTCTGCCGGTCCGTTGCCAGTAAACACGATATGTCGCGTCGCCGGGAAGTCAAGATGTATCGTGTGCGGCAGGCCGAGCCGCCGGACGGCCCCGCCGGGCCGGGCTCCGGTCACGCGGACTAGTCGTCCTCGTCGTCGTCCAGCCGCGCCAGCCACGTGGCCAGCCGCTCGACGGGCGTCTCGAACTCGGGGTTCAGGTCGACGAACTCGCGCAGCCGCTCGGCCAGCCAGGTCAGGCTGACCTCCTCCGCGCCACGGCGGTCGGCCAGCTCCTCGATGCCCCGGTCAGTGAAGTACATCCGGATCTCTCTCCCGCGGAAGATCTTCCCTCGGACGGCCGAGGGCCCCGGCGCGCGGCGCGCCGGAGCCCTCGGGACGTGCGATCGTGCCTACTCGCCGCCGAACAACCGGCGCAGCAGCGCCTCCTGCTCGGCGGCGTGCAGCTTCGCCGAGCCCACCGCCGGCGACGACGACGCCGGGCGCGACACCCGCGACATCGAAAGCCCCTCGATGTGGTGCGGCAGCTTGAGCGCCATGAACGGCCACGCGCCCATGTTCGCCGGCTCGTCCTGGACCCACACGACCTCGGTGTGCCCGGGGTACTTCGCCAGCTCCGCCTTGATCTCGTCGACCGGCGGCGGGTACAGCCGCTCCACCCGCACGATCGCCGTGTCGTTCGCGCCCGCGGCGTCCCGCGCGTTCCGCACGTCGTAGTAGATCTTGCCGGTGGTCAGCAGCACCCGGCGCACCCCCGCCGGGTCGATCTCCGGGTTCGTCTCGGAGATGACCGGCCGGAACGCGCCCTCGGTGACCTGCGCGACCGCCGACGTCGCCGACTTGTGCCGCAGCAGCGACTTCGGCGTGAACACGATCAGCGGCTTGCCCCGGCCCGACAGCACCTGCCAGCGCAGCAGGTGGAAGTAGTTCGCTGGGGTGGTCGGGTACACCACCGTCATGTTGTCCTGGGCGCACAGCTGCAGGTACCGCTCGATCCGCGCGGACGAGTGGTCGGGCCCCTGGCCCTCGTAGCCGTGCGGCAGCAGCAGCACGACGCTGGAGTGCTGGCCCCACTTCTGCTCGCCGGACGAGATGTACTCGTCCATGATCGACTGGGCGCCGTTGGCGAAGTCGCCGAACTGGGCCTCCCACGCGACCAGCGCGTCCGGGCGGGTCATCGAGTAGCCGTACTCGAAGCCCATCGCCGCGTACTCGCTGAGCAGCGAGTCGTGCACGTAGAACTTCGACACGCCCTGCGAGAACTGCTTGAGCGGCGTGTACTCCTCACCGGTCTTGCGGTCGACCAGCACCGAGTGCCGCTGGCCGAACGTGCCGCGCCGGCTGTCCTGGCCGACCAGGCGCACCGGGCGCCCGTCGATCAGCAGCGAGCCGATCGCCAGCAGCTCGCCCGTCGCCCAGTCGATCGCGTCCTCCTCGACCATCTGGGCGCGGCGCTGCAGGATCGGCTGGAGCCGCGGGTGGACGTGGAAGCCCTCCGGCAGGCTCACCTGCGAGTCGATGATCCGCTTGACGGTCTCCAGCGGGATCGCCGACCCGGCCCGGCCGTGGTCGATCGGGATGCTCTCCTCGACGTCCGGCTTCACCACCGAACCCGGCTCCAGCGGCTTCTTCACCGCCTCGCGGGTCTCGGTGAACGCCCGCTCGAGCTGCTCCTGGTAGTCGCGCAGCGCCTGCTCGGCCTCCTCGACCGTGATGTCGCCGCGGCCGATCAGAGCCTCGGTGTACAGCTTGCGCACCGAGCGCTTGGCGTCGATCAGGTCGTACATCAGCGGCTGGGTGAACGAGGGGTTGTCCGACTCGTTGTGCCCCCGCCGCCGGTAGCACACCATGTCGATGACGACGTCCTTCTTGAACGTCTGCCGGTACTCGAACGCCAGCCGCGCCACCCGCGCGCACGCCTCCGGGTCGTCCCCGTTCACGTGGAAGATCGGCGCCTGGATCATCCGGGCCACGTCGGTGGAGTACACGCTGGAGCGCGAGTACTCCGGCGCCGTGGTGAAGCCCACCTGGTTATTGATCACCACGTGGACGGTGCCGCCGGTGCGGTAGCCGCGCAGCTGCGACAGGTTCAGCGTCTCGGCCACCACGCCCTGCCCGGCGAACGCCGCGTCACCGTGGATCAGCACGGGCAGCACGCTGAACCCGGCCTCGCCGACGTCCAGCAGGTCCTGCTTGGCGCGGACCACGCCCTCCAGCACCGGGTCGACCGTCTCCAGGTGCGACGGGTTGGCGACCAGCTCGGTGTGGATCTTGGAGCCGTCGGCCGCGACGAAGTCCCCGGACGCGCCGAGGTGGTACTTCACGTCGCCCGACCCCTGCGCGCTGCGCGGGTCGAGGTTGCCCTCGAACTCACCGAAGATCTGCCCGTAGGACTTGCCGACGATGTTGGCGAGGACGTTCAGCCGGCCCCGGTGGGCCATGCCGATGACGACCTCGTCAAGGCTCGCCTTCGCCGCCGCGGAGATCACCGAGTCCAGCAGCGGGATGACCGACTCCCCGCCCTCCAGCGAGAACCGCTTCTGCCCGACGAACTTCGTCTGCAGGAAGGTCTCGAACGCCTCGGCGCTGTTCAGCCGCCGCAGCACGTGCAGCTGCTCCTCGCGCGACGGCTTGTCGTGCGGGACCTCCACGCGCTCCTGGATCCAGGCGCGCTCCTCGGGGTCCTGGATGTGCATGTACTCGATGCCGACCGTCCGGCAGTAGGCCATCCGCAGCACGCCGAGGATGTCGCGCAGCTTCATCGTCGGCTCGCCGCCGAACCCGCCCGTCGCGAACTCCCGCTCCAGATCCCACAGCGTGAGACCGTGCTTGAGGATGTCCAGGTCGGGGTGGCGCCGCTGCTTGTACTCCAGCGGGTCCGTGTCGGCCATCAGGTGGCCGCGCACCCGGTAGGCGTGGATCAGCTCGTGGACCCGCGCGACCTTGGCGACGTCGTCCTCGTGGGAGGCGGAGATGTCCTTGACCCAGCGCACCGGCTCGTACGGGATGCGCAGCGCCTCGAAGATCTCGTCGTAGAAGCCGTCCTCGCCGAGCAGCAGCTGGTGGATGCGGCGCAGGAAGTCGCCCGACTGCGCGCCCTGGATGATCCGGTGGTCGTACGTCGAGGTCAGCGTCATGACCTTGCTGATCCCCATGCGCGACAGCGTGTCGCTGGACGCCCCGGCGAACTCCGCCGGGTACTCCATCGCGCCCACGCCGATGATCGTGCCCTGTCCCGGCATGAGCCGCGGCACGGAATGCACCGTGCCGATCGTCCCCGGGTTCGTCAGGCTGATCGTCGTGCCCTGGTAGTCCTCGAGCGTCAGCTTGTTCCCGCGCGCCTTACGGACGATCTCCTCGTAGGCCGCCCAGAACTGGCGGAAGTCCAGCCCCTCGGCCGCCTTGATGCTCGGCACCACCAGCTGCCGCTGGCCGTCGGCCTTCTGCAGGTCGATCGCCAGCCCGAAGTTCACGTGCTCGGGCCGCACCAGCACCGGCTTGCCGTCCACCTCGGTGAACGCCGCGTTCATCTCCGGCATCGCCGACAGCGCCCGGACGATCGCGTACCCGATGAGGTGGGTGAAGGAGACCTTCCCCCCGCGGCCGCGCTTCAGGTGGTTGTTGATGACGATGCGGTTGTCGATCAGCAGCTTGGCCGGCACCGCGCGCACGCTCGTCGCCGTCGGCACGCCGAGGCTCGACTCCATGTTCTGCGCGGTCCGGGCGGCCACGCCGCGCAGCCGCACCTCTTCGGCACCCGCCGGCACCGGCGGCGGCGCCGGCTTGGACTCGGTCTTGCCGCCCGCCGTGCCGTCGGCCTTCGGCTTCGGCGCGACCGGCGGCTTCTTCGGTGTCGGCGGAGCGGCCGCGGTGCCGTTGGCGGCCGGGGCCGCCCCTTCGGTGGCCTGGGCCGCCCCGGGGGGGGAGGCGGGGGTCACGGACGACGGCCGGGTGTCCGGCTGGTAGTCCGCGAAGAAGTTCCACCAGGCTTCGTCAACCGAGTTCGGGTCCTCGAGGTACTTCTGGTACAGCTCGTCGACCAGCCACTCGTTGGCACCGAAATCTGTGATCTTTGGGTCGGCACTAGATTGCGACGACTCTGTCGACACGGCGGAGATCGCCCTCTTCCGCAGCTCGCAGGTGAGTTCTGAGACGCATCAAGGCTACTCGCACTTGCACCTCACCCACGCCATGTCCCCCCTGGGGGGACGCCTTCCTCCCGGGTGGCCGGAGTTGGGGTTCAAGCCCTGGGTAGAACCCGGAGGTTGAGGATCAAAACGCCCGGGGCGGGGTCCGGGGCGGGATCGGGGCGGTTCTTGGTGCCCCGCGGCTGGGGGCCGCCAGCCGCGTCGGGGGAGGGCGGCCAAGTCCGCGTCTCCAGGGGCTTGGGTCAGTGGGAGTGCGCGGGGACGGTCGGGCCCTCGCTCGCCTGGACCAGCACGAAGCCCTGGCCCTGGTAGGCCAGCTGCATCGCCTCGCCGCTGCCGCGGCCGATCAGCGCGCCGGCCTTGAAGGTGCGGTTGACGCCGACCTGCAGGCTGGTGCTCCACGCCACCGCGGACTGGCCGTCGGCGAAGGTCGGGGCGCGGCCGCAGTCGAGCATGACCGGGGTGCCGTGGGTGGTGAGGGCCACCCAGCCCGTCCCCGTGAGGGTGGTGTTGAACAGGCCGCCCGCGGCGATGCCCGCCCCCTGGACGCGCTGGATGTCGGACTGCAGGTGCGAGTCGTAGGCGAGGATGTTCGCGCCGTTGACGGTGATCCCCTCGTTCTCCAGGTAGAAGAGGTGGATGTCGTCGGCGTCGTTGGCGATGAACAGCAGGCCCTGGCCCTTGACGCGCATCAGCGGCACGCCCTCGCCCGTGACGGCCTTCTTGATGAACTTGCCGATGCCGCCGGAGCCTTCGTAGTCGAACTCCATCTGGCCCTGGAAGGCGACCATGGAGCCCTGGCGGGCCAGGACGTCCCCGTTCAGGTGGACGCGGAGCATCTTGGAGTTCTGGAGCGCGAAGTGGCCCGGGAGCTGCTGACCCTGGTCGATGTTGCCGAAGAACTGGCTGCGCATGGTGAGGAGACCTCTCGTGTCTCGTGGGGATCTTTCTGGAGATTCGCCAGCATAACGACGCGGAGGGTTCCTCCGGTGGAGAGTCCGGCCAGTCGTCAGCCTCGGTCACGACCATGCGGGACGGTCCAGTCGACGAGAGGGCCCTTGGGCACGACGCCGGACGGGTTGACGTTACGCTGCGTGATGTAGTAGTGGCGCTTGATCTGGTCGAAATCGGTCGTCTCACCGAACGCGGGCACCGAGTACAGGTCGCGGGCGTAGGCCCACAGGTTCGTGTAGTCGGTCAGCCTCCGCAGGTTGCACTTGAAGTGGGAGTAGTAGACGGCGTCGAAGCGGGCGAGGGTCGGGTAGAGGCGGACGTCGGCCTCGGTGATGGCGTCCCCGAACAGGTACCGGCGGTCCGCCAGACGCTCCTCCAGCTGGTCCAGCGTGGCGAACAGCGTGTCGACGGCGTCCTCGTAGGCGTCCTGCGACGCGGCGAAACCCGACTTGTACACGCCGTTGTTGACCGTGGTGTAGACGAGCTCGTTCAACTCGTCGATCTCCGGGCGCAGCGCCTCGGGGTACAGGTCGGGCGCGCCGTCGCGGTGATGGGCGGTGAACTCGGTCTCCAGCGTCGTGGTGATCACCGGGAAGTCGTTGGTGACGAGCCGCTCCGCCACCGTGTCCCAGACGCAGGGGACGGTGTAGCGGCCCTCGAAGGAGGGGTCGCTGGCCAGGTAGAGCTCGGAGAGGAAGGTGGCGCCCGTCACGGGGTCGGGTTCGGGGAACCGCCAGCCGCGCTCGTCCCGGATGGGGTCGACGACGGCCACGGGCAGGACGTCCTCCAGACCGAGCAGCCGCCGGACGATCAGCGTGCGGTGCGCCCACGGGCACGCGTAGGACACGAAGAGGCGGTAGCGGCCGGGTTCGGCGGGGTGGCCGCTCGACCCGTCCGCGGTGATGATGTCGGTGAACCGGTTGGCCTGCCGGACGAACCGGCCCCGCTCGAGCTCCTGCGCCGTCATGACCGGACTCCTCCCAAAGTCGTGTCGGACCGGCGGGGAAGCCCGTCCTCGCGAGGGATCCGCCGCCGGGAACCTCCTGGCTACGATAACCGTCAGTAGCTTTGGCGAGCACGTACCGGCCCGTGGTGGAAACGGGCCCGACGGGACGAGGTGGCGGGTCAACCCATGCTCGAGAATTTCAACTCTCTGGTGGACGGGCTCCCGCCTTCCCTCATCTACCTCATCATCGCCGGCCTGGTGTTCGCCGAGGCCGCGCTCTTCTTCGGGTTCCTGTTCCCGGGCGAGACGGCGATCGTGGTCGGCGGGGTGCTCGCCAGCCAGGGCACGCTGTCCCTGCCGCTGCTGCTGGTCATCTCGGTGGTCGCGGCGGTCGTCGGCGACTCGGTCGGCTATGAGATCGGCCGCAAGTACGGCACGAGGCTGCTCGAGACCAGGGCCATGCGCAAACACCAGGCCAAGGTCGGCAAGGCGCAGGACCTGATCCGCCGCCGCGGCGCGTTCGCGGTGTTCATCGGGCGGTTCACCGCGCTGCTGCGCGCGCTGATGCCCGCGCTCGTCGGCAGCTCCCGGCTCCCGTATCCGAAGTTCCTGCTGTTCAACGTGATCGGCGGCATCACCTGGGTGCTGACGTTCACGCTCGGCGGCTACTTCGCGGGCAACGCCTTCGACCACGCCGCCAAGCTGGCGGGCCGCGGCCTCGCGATCGGCCTGGCGGTCGCCGCCGTCGTCGCGATCGTGGTCTGGAGCGTCCGCAAGCACCGGCGCGAGGCGCGGGAGGAGGCGCGGGCCGAGGAGGCCGCGGCGGCGCGGGAACTGGAGCAGAGCAGCCCCTGAGCGCGGCTACCGGCGGCCCCGCCGGTCGTCCTCCATCCGGGACATGACGGGGGGCAGGTCCAGGTAGGTGCGGATGCCGGGGTCGGCGGCGCACACGATCGGGATCGAGTTGAGGGCGTGCGCCGCGGCGGCCGCGATCGGGTCGGGCACCCAGTCCGCCCCGGCGGTGAGGGTCAGCGGCGGGCGGCCGTCGACGCGGACGGCGTAGCCGGGCGGGCCCCAGTCGGGGACGCCCGCGGCGGACGCCTTGTGCACGGCCTCGATCGTCAGCACCGGACGGCCGCCCGCCAGCCCGCTGAACGTCCAGCGGGCCGCGGCGACCGTACCGCGCGGGACCATCCCGGACGCGATCTCCAGGTCGGTGCCGGCCAGGCGGTGCTCGACGTCGACGTCCACGTCGTCGAGGTCGAGGTGGAGGCCGGCCGCCATCATGTGCAGGCCCTCGGAGTAGATCGCCCGCATCGTCGAGCGGTGGGACCGCAGGACGCCCAGGTACTCCTCCTCCGTCTTGCCGAAGCCGATGACCGAGTGGACCATCAGCCGGGACGGGTGAAGGGTGAAGTCCCAGCACTCCCGGGCGTACACGTGGGTGATCCGCTGGGACAGGCGGGTCAGCATGAGCGGCAGCGCGTCGGCGATGAAGCCGCGGCTGATCCCGCAGCCGTGCACCGAGACGCCGCCGCGCTTGCACGCCCGCTCCAGGTCGTCGACCACGAAGGGGCCGTAGGCGTAGGGGTAGGTGAGCCCGTTCATGCAGATCACGTTCTTGCCGGACGCCAGCAGTGCGCAGATCGTGTCGAGGTCCACGAGCGGGTCGCCCGGCCGGCCGGGCGCGTGCACCACGCAGTCGGCGTCCAGGGCGAGGATCTCGGCGACGTCGCGGGTGGCGGTGACCCCGACCGGGTCGCGGCCCGCGAGGACGCCCGCGTCGACGCCGTCCTTGGCGGGGTCGTGCACCCAGACGCCGGCCAGTTCGGTGCCCCGCCCGTCCAGCACGCCGCGGATGATGACGCGCCCGAGCGCGCCGGTGGCCCACTGCACGACACGGTAAGGGCGCTGGCCTGGCGATGTCGCGTCGGCCGGGCTCATCGGGACGGACCTCCGTGCTCCTCGCGGCGGCGGGGTACCGCGATGGGTGAGGAGACTACGCGGTACGCCAGTCGAAATGCGGCATTTAGCGCAACTTTCTCCATAGTTGCACCTTGGCGACAGACGGGCCTCCCGTCCAGAGGCAAAATCGGCGGGGTGCGTCCGAGCGGGATTCGGTCAGGTGGTATCAGGTGATACCTGTAGGTCCCCGGCGCCCCGCCGGGGACGCGGCGGGTGCGACGTGAGGAGACAGGATGTCGGAACTGCGCTTTGACGGCCGGGTCGCGGTCGTGACGGGGGCCGGGCACGGCCTCGGCCGCCGGCACGCGCTGGAGCTCGCCGCCCGCGGCGCGAAGGTGGTCGTCAACGACCTCGGCGGCGACCGCTCCGGCGCCGGCTCGTCCGCAGGGCCCGCCCAGGACGTCGTGGACGAGATCACCGGAAGCGGCGGCGAGGCCGTCGCCGACCCCGGCAGCGTCGCGACGCGGGAGGGGGCGCGGGGGATCGTCCAGACCGC
This sequence comes from Actinomadura roseirufa, assembly GCF_900659635.1. Lineage (GTDB taxonomy): Bacteria > Actinomycetota > Actinomycetes > Streptosporangiales > Streptosporangiaceae > Spirillospora > Spirillospora roseirufa. The sequence continues at coordinate 39,162 of NZ_CAACVB010000037.1, forward strand.
GCTCGACGCCTTCGGCGGGATCGACATCGTGGTCAACAACGCCGGCATCCTGCGCGACCGGTCGTTCAAGAACATGACCGCCGAGGAGTTCGACGCGGTCATCGCCGTCCACCTGCGCGGCTCGTTCCTCGTCACGAGCGCCGCCTGGCCGCGTCTGCGCGAGCAGGGCTACGGCCGGATCGTCAACACCTCGTCCCCGTCGGGGCTGTTCGGCAACTTCGGCCAGGCCAACTACGCCAGCGCCAAGATGGGCCTGGTCGGGCTGACCAAGACCCTCGCCCAGGAGGGCGTCAAGTACGGGATCAAGGTCAACGCGATCGCCCCGATCGCCTGGACGCGGATGACCGAGGACCTCCTGCCCGCCGACGCCGCGGACAGGCTCGGCCCGGATCAGGTCACCCCGCTGGTGGCCTACCTCGTCCACGAGGACAACGAGGACTCCGGCGAGGTCTACACCGTCGGCGGCGGCCGGATCGCGAAGGTCGTCGTGGCGGAGGGGCCCGGCTACGGGCAGCGGGAGGTGCTGTCGGCGGAGGACGTCCGCGACAACTGGGCGGCCGTCAACGCCACTGATTCGCTGACCGCCCACCGCGACATGGGCGAGCAGATGAGCCTGCTCATCAAGCGGCTCTCCTCCTGAGAGGGGCCGGCGGCCGACGAGGGCGGGGCCGGCGGAGCGGGGCGCCCACCGCGCCCCGTCCCGCCGGGAGGATCAGTCCGCCAGGGCCGTCGCCAGGGCCTCCACGTAGCGGAGGGCGGCCAGCCTGGCGAGGGCCGGGTGCGCGGTCAGGGGCGCGGCGTAGGACGCGCCCGCGACGGCGGCCAGCGCCGGCACGCGGTCCCATTCGGGCTCGGAGCCGATGAGGTGGGGGGCCAGGGCCACCGACGCGACGCCCGAGCCGCGCAGCCGCTCGGCGGCGGCCAGCACGGCGGCCTCGTCGTTGAGGGAGGCGGTGAAGACCGGCGCGGCCAGCCGCGAGGCGAGCAGGACGCTGGTGACCTCGGCCTGGCGGACCGCCTCCGGGCCGCCCGGGGTGGCGACGATCACGCCGGACGCGGCGGTGACCATCGTCATCAGCCGGATCCGGTCGGCGCGGGCGAGGCCCGCGTCGGCGAGGCGGTCGTGCAGCGCCTCGGCGATGAGCGGGTGCGGGCCGAGCGGCTCGGCGGCCACCGAGGGCACCGGCGCCGCCGCGACCGCGGCGCGGACGGCGGCCTCCAGCGCCGGGTCCGGCCCGGTGGTCAGGGGGACGACGACCGCCGCGGGTTCGTCCGCCCGTTCCTGGCGCAGGGACGCGAGGACGGAGGGCAGCGCGCCCTCGTTCCCCTCCAGGTGGCCGACGTGCGCGGGCTGGCCGGTGTGCTCGATCTCGACGAGCCGGGCGAGCTCGGACGCGATGTCGGTGCCGGCCCGCCGGGCGGGGCCGGGGACGGCGAGGACCAGGGCGGGGGAACCGGGGGGCAGCAGGAAGGATTCGTCGCCGCGGTGCCGTCCGCCCCGGGGGGCGCGGCGGCGACGCGACGGAAGTGCCTCGGATGCCTGGCTTTCGGGACTCACGGCGGGAATCGTAACGCCACCTGGTCCGGCCGTCGGCCCCCCGCCCTCGCCGGACTCGCTCCGCGGCGCTCCTGGCGCGCCGTCGCCCGCGCCCCTGTCGCTGCTCGTATAGATCGTCGAACTCCTTTCCCTGTCGTGCACGATCGGCGCACGCGGCTCCGGTGAACGATGAGCGAAAACAGCAGAGTATGGCGCATTCGGCCGCTGTGGACAGTCCAGATTTGCGTTATGTGGTCGCACCCGGTGCGGGAAGGGGGCTCCGGCGGTGCCGGGGAGGTGATCCGGAGGGCCTCACGGGCTTAGGGAACGATCAAATAACGACACGCCGTACTAAAGGCTCCAAAGGGGTTGCGGGTCCGTCGCGGGCCGCCTTTATGATCGCAACACCCTGCGCACCGGAACGTCGAGGTCACATTGAGAACCGCTGTATCCCGGGAGGACGACTCTCCGGGCCGTCCGGTGCGAGCTCCGCGGCGGACGCGCTCGATCCGCTCCGGGGTCGCCGCGCTCCTGCTGGTGCCGCTGCTGTCGCTGGTCGCGCTGTGGGGGTACGCCGCCGTCCTCGGCGGGCGCGACGCGCTCGCCCAGCGCCGCTACCGCACGCTGGACCGCGAGTTCGCGCCGACCGGGCAGGGCGTCCTGGTCGAGCTCGGCAGGGAGCGGCTCGGGACCGCCGCCTACCTCGGCTCGCCGCGGCTCGCCGTCCCGGTGCCGCCGCCCGGCCTCAGGGTGCAGCGGACCCGGGTGGACGCGGCGGTGGAGACGTTCCGGGAGGCGGCCTCCTCGGACGCCGCCCGCGGCGCGACCGACGCCGAGATGAAGCGCCGCGTCGACGGCGTGCTGGCCGCGCTCGGCGGGCTCGGCGGGCTGCGCGCCGCGGTCGACTCCCGCGGCACCGACCGGCTGTCGGCCGTGCGGGGCTACGGCGGCATGGTGGACGCCATGCACCGGCTGTACGACCGGCTCGTCGTCATCGACGACGCGGAGCTGTACGGCTGGACGCTGTCGACTCGCGCCGCCGGCCGCGCGATGGAGCTGATGCAGCGGGAGAACGCACTGGTCGCCGGGGCGCTGGCCGGCCCCGGCGGGATGACCCCGGCCGAGCACCGGCTGTTCGTGGAGATGGTCGGCGAGCAGCGCTGGCAGTGGTCGCGGCAACGGTCGCTGCTCGACCCGCGGGTCTACGACGCCGGGACCCGGCAGGTGTTCGAGTCGCCGCGGTACGCGGCGTTCCGGGCGATGGAGGACCGGATCGCCGACCGTCCCGGCGGGCCCGTCCCGGTCCGCGCCGCCGAGTGGGAGGCGACGGCGCAGCCGCTGGTGCTGTCGGTCAACACGATGATCCTCGGCAACTCGCGGCGGGCGGGCGAGCACGCCGACGACCTCGGCCGCGCCGCCTACGTCCGGCTGGGCGTGGTCGGCGGCCTGGGCCTGCTGGCGATCGTGACGTCGGTGCTGATGTCGGTGCGGTTCGCGCGCGGGTTCGTCCGGGACCTGGTCTGCCTGCGCGCCTCGGCGCAGGAGCTGGCCGACCGGCGGCTGCCGGACGTCGTGGAGCGGCTGCGGCGCAACGAGAGCGTGGACGTCGGCGCGGAGGTCCCCGCGCTGCCGCCGGGCCGCACGACCGAGGTCGCGCGGCTCGCGGAGGCGTTCGGGACGGTCCAGCGGACCGCGGTGGACGCGGCCGTCGGGCAGGCGGAGCTGCGCGCCGGGGTCGGCCGCCTGTTCCTGAACATCGCCCGCCGCAACCAGACGCTGCTGCACCGCCAGCTCACGATGCTGGACGGGCTGGAGAGCCGGGCCGAGTCCGACGCCCTCGCCGACCTGTTCCGGATCGACCACCTCACCACCCGGATGCGGCGGCACGCCGAGAGCCTGATCATCCTGTCCGGCGCGACGCCCGGCCGCGGCTGGCGGCGCCCCGTCCGCGTCGTGGACGTGCTGCGCGCCGCGGTCGCCGAGATCGAGGACTACACCCGGGTGTCCGTGCTGACGCAGACCGGGGACGGCCTGGCCGGCCCGGCGGTCACCGACGTCGTGCACCTGCTGGCGGAGCTGCTGGAGAACGCGGCGGCGTTCTCGCCGCCGAACACCGAGGTGCGGGTCATGGCCGACGGGGTCGGCACCGGGTTCGCGATCGAGATCGAGGACCGCGGGCTCGGCGTCCGGGCCGAGCAGCTCGCCGACGCGAACCGGCGGCTGGCGGAGCCGCCGGGATTCGACCTGGTCGACACCGACCGGCTCGGCCTGTTCGTCGTCGCGCGGCTGGCGGGCCGGCACGGCATTTCGGTGTCGCTGCAGCGCTCCCCGTACGGCGGGGTCACGGCGGTCGTGCTGCTGCCGCACGACCTGATCGTTCCGGCCGGGCGGATGGACGCCGAGGAGAGGGACGCCGAGGGCGGGGACGCCGGCGGGCCGGACGGCTCCGCCGCGCCGGGGTCCGGGGACGGGCCGGTGCGCGGGGCCCAGCGCTCCGGAGGCGCGGACACCGTGGTGCCGCTCCGCGAGCGGACCCTGACCGGGCGCCTCGCGACCCGTCCGGTGCCCCTCGGGCGGATGGGCCCGCCGACGCCGTGGGGTTCCCCCGAGCCGCTGGTCCCGGACGGCTCCCCGGCGCCCCTCCCGTACCCGAACCCCTGGTCGGACGACGCCGCGCCGCACGACCGGGCGGGCGAGGACGACGGGAGCGCGGGTGAGTTACCGACCGGGGCGGAGGCGGCCGGGGAGCACGCGCCGGGCCGCGCGGACGTGGCGTCCGAGGGGAACGCGCACGAGGCGGATCCCGGGGACGGTACCGTCGGCGGCGGCTCCGGGCGGGGGCGCTCCGCGGGGACCTACGCGGGGCTGCCCCGCCGGGTGCGCCAGGAGAGCCTGGCGCCGCAGCTGCGGGAGGAGCCTCCGCCGGCCGGGGACGGCCCGGACGGCGGGGTCGCCCGATCGCCGGAGGAGGCGCGCAGGCTGATGACGTCGATACAGCAGGGTTGGCGGCGCGGGCTCGAGTCCGACGCCCGGGATGAGGGAAAGCGATGATGCACAACACGGTGTCCGGTGAGCTGAACTGGCTGCTCAACGACTTCGCCGAACGGGTGACGACCGTCCGGCAGGCGGTGATCCTGTCCCGGGACGGGCTCGCGGTCGCCGCGTCCAGCGAACTGGGCCGGGAGGACGCCGAGCACCTGTCGGCGCTGGCGTCCGGCGTGCAGAGCCTCGCGCGCGGCGCCGGCCGGCATTTCGCCGGCGGGAACGTGCGCCAGACCATCATCGAGATGGACGCGCTGCTGCTGTTCGTGACGGCCGCGGGCGACGGCACCTGCCTGGCCGTTCTCTCCGAGGCGGAGGCCGACGCGGGCCTGGTCGCCTATGAGATGGCGGTGCTGGTCAAGCGGGTCGGGCAGCATCTGCAGGCCAACCCGCGGGCCGGTCACGCCGACCGGGTGCCCGGCACGAGCGCGGCGGCCGAGGGCCGCGGCGGTTACGGAGGGGCGGCGCCGCGGGGGTACTGACCGATGACTCCGAGCGCTGACCGGGAGCGGGTCCGGCCATGGTCGCACCGCCGGAGCACGGGCCGATGACCCCGCCGGCGGAGCGCTGGCTGGACCGCGACGCCGGCCCGGTCGTGCGCCCGTACGCCGTGACCGGCGGCCGGACCCGCCCCGACGGCGAGGACTTCGAGCTCCTCGCCGTCGTCGCGGCGACCGGCGTGCCGCCCGGCGACCGGCTCCGCTTCCGGCCCGAGCACCTGCGGATCCTGCGCGGGTGCGCGCGGCCGGTGCCGGTGGCCGACCTGGCCGCCGACCTGCGGCTGCCGCTCGGCGTGGTCCGGGTGCTGCTCGGCGACCTGCGCGACGAGGGCCTGGTCGCGGTGGTGCGGCCCGGCGCGGCGGCGGCCGGGCGGCCGGACGCCGGGGTGCTGCGGGAGGTGCTGCATGGACTGCGCGCCCTCTGAGCGGGCGGCCGCCGCCGCGCCCGTCCCGGTCGTGCTCGCCGACGCCCGCCGGCTGACCGGCTGTTTTCCCGCGATCGACTACTTCGAGCGCCGCCGGCTGCCGTTCGTCGTCGCGCTCAACCGCTTCGAGGGGGCCGAGGCGCGCCGTCCCGAGGACGTGGCGGTCGCGCTCGACCTGGACCCGGGCGTGCCGGTGCTGGACTGCGACGCGCGCCGCCGCGAGTCGTCCCGGCGGGTGCTGGTCGCGCTGATGGAGCACGTCCTGAGCCCGCCCGGGCCCGGCGCAACGCGCCCGGACGGCGACGATCAACAGGTCGAACGCCGGGAACCTTTGACGTAGTAGGCTCCGGCAGACCCCCGTACACCCCGGATCGGGAGGTTTCCCCACATGTCTCACCCCCCAACGGCGAAGGCCCGGCATCTGAGCATGGTTCGCACGCCGTGACGGCGCGCCGCTTCTCCTCCATCCGGTCGAGGATCGCGCTGCTGGTCCTCGTGCCGCTGCTGGCGCTCGCCTCCCTGTGGGTGTTCCTCACGACCGTCACCTACGGCGACGGGAACCGGCTGCTGCAGAGCCGCGCCTTCCAGAAGAAGACGGTGCTGCCCACCATGCGGCTCATCGACGGGCTGCAGAAGGAGCGGCGGCTGTCGATGGCGGAGCTCGGCGGATCGCGGCCCGCCGAGCGCGGCGTGATGGCGACGCAGCGGCGCATCACCGACGAGGCGCGCGAGGAGGTGCGGCGCGGCGCCGGCGACGGCGGCCTGCGCGACTCCCTCCAGCCCGAGGTCGTCCGGCGCGTCGACGCGCTGCTGGCGCGTCTCGGCTCGCTGGAGGCCGCCCGCCGCAGCGTCGACGAGCACGTCGCCGAACGGGACCGCGTCCTGCGGGAGTACTCCGGGCTGATCGACGCGGGGTACGCGGTCTTCACCGCGACCTCGCCCGGGAACGCGGCCATCACCGGCGACGCCCGCACGCTCACCGCGTTCGGCCGCGCCCGCGAGTTCCTCACCCGCGAGGACGCGCTGCTCACCGGGGCGCTCACCGCGGGGAACGTCACCGCCACCGAGCGCGCCGACTTCGCGCAGCTCGTCGGCGCGCAGCGGCTGCTGTACTCCGACACGGCCGCGAACCTGCCTGCCGCCGACCGCAACGCCTACCGGACCCTCGCGTCCTCGCCGGAGTTCCTGCGCCTGCGGGCGCTGGAGGACCAGGTCATCCGCGGCGGCGAGCTGGGCGAGCCGGTGCGCAGGCCGCGCGAGACGAGCGGCGCGGTCCCGGGGACGCGCGCCGCGCAGCCGGAGCGGCCGGCGCAGGCCGGGACCGCCGCCCGCGCGCCGCGGACGCCGCCGGTCGACGCCGCCGTGTGGCGCTCGGTCGCCGACGCGGTGAACTGGCGTCTCTACGACCTGGAACAGCGGGTCCTCGACGACATCACCGGGCGGGCCCAGGACATCGCGGCCGGCGTCATGATGCGGCTCGCGGCCGCGGGCGGGCTCGGCCTGGTCGCGGTCGTGCTGTCCACGTTCATCGCGATGCGCGTCTCGCGGCGGCTGCTGTACGAGTGCCGCTCGCTCGCCGCGGGCGTCGTCGACTTCACGCAGCGGCGGCTGCCGCGGCTCGCCGACCAGGTGCGCGCGGGCGGGGCCGCCGAGGACGAGCCGCCCAACGGCGCCGACTACCGGATCAGGGAGATCCGGCAGATCGCCGAGTCGTTCGACCGGGCCCGCGACGCGGTGCTCGCCGCCGCCGCGGGCGAGGTCGCCGCGCGGCGCGGCATCAGCGAGGTGTTCGTCAACCTCGCCCGCCGCAACCAGGCGCTGCTGCACCGCCAGCTCAACCTGCTCGACACGATGGAGCGGCGCACCGAGGACCCCGCCGAGCTGTCGGACCTGTTCCGCCTCGACCACCTCGCGACCCGCATGCGCCGGCACGCCGAGGGCCTGGTCATCCTCGCGGGCAAGAACGCCGGGCGCGGCTGGCGGCGGCCCGTCCCGCTCGTGGACGTCGTGCGCGGCGCGGTCGCCGAGGTCGAGGACTATCCGCGCGTCCGCGTCCAGCCGCTGCCGCGGATCGCGCTGCTCGGCTCCGCCGTCGCCGGCGTCATCCACCTGCTCGCCGAGGTGGTGGAGAACGCCACCACGTTCTCGCCGCCGCAGTCGCCGGTGCGGGTCAGCGGCCACCCGGTCGCCAGCGGGTTCGCGATCGAGGTCGAGGACCGCGGCCTCGGCATGACCGAGGAGGCGCTGCGCGCCGCCAACGCGCGGCTCGCCGAGCCGCCGGAGTTCGACCCGGCCGACAGCGCGCAGCTCGGGCTGTTCGTGGTCGGGCGGCTGGCCGAGCGGCACGAGATCACGGTCACGCTCCGGCCGTCCGCCTACGGCGGCACGACCGCGGTCGTGCTGATCCCGGCCTCGCTCATCGTGGAGAGCGCCGACCCCGGTCCCGCCGCGCGCCGCGCGACCGGACCGCTGCAGACCCTGTCGCAGCCCCCCGCGGTGGCGCTGACCTCGTCGGCCCGCGCGGAGCCGGGCGTCATGCGGCTGGTCGCCGAGGCGGGCGCGGAAGCGGCACCGGCGACGCCGGTGCGCGCGGAGGCCGAGCCCGTGGTGCCCGAGCCCGTCGGGTCCGGGTCCGCAGTGCCCGAGACCATTGCCCCGGCTCCCGCCGCGCCCGCGGAACCGGCGCGGCCGAAGGAGGGCGAGCTGCCCAGGCGGCGGCGGCAGACGCATCTCGCGCCGCAGCTCGCTGAGCGGGTGGACGCCCGCCTCGCCGCCCGCCGCGAGCCCCC
>NZ_CAACVB010000038.1 GCF_900659635.1 Actinomadura roseirufa
ACCGCCGCGACCGGCGACCCGGGCTGGCTCGCCGAGCTGCCCGGGGCGCGCCCGGCGCCGCTGCTGCTGGTCGGCGGGCCGGGCTGGGCACTGGACCGGCTCCCTCCCGCCGTCCGCCCGGTGGAGTCGCTGCCCGCCGCGGTCGCCGCGCTCGGCGGGGCCTTCGGCCCGTCCTGACCCCCGCATAGGTCTGTACCAGGGCATATTTCCGTTCCCTTTGCGCTGCCCCGGTTGCGCGCGCCCACCGGATCGACTATGAACAATATTTGAAGCGATTTATGGAGGCGTCATGCTCATCGGAGAGCGGCTCGCCAACGACGACGAGACCGCGCTGGCCGAGTGCTACACCGCGCTGAGCCCGCTCGTCCGCCGCCACATCGCGGGCCTGGTCCCCCGCCACGCCGTGGACGACGTCGTCCAGGCGGTCTTCCTGGACGTCTGGCGCTGCCGTCACCGCTACGACACGGCCCGCGCCTTCGAACCCTGGGTGCTGGCCATCGCCCGCAAGCGCGCTATCGACAAGCTGCGCGCCGAGGCGCGCCACTACCGGCGCTCGGCCCCGCTCGACGACGTCACCACCGCCGGCGGCCCCACGACCGACTCCACCGGCGCCGTCGACGCGGCCTGTGACGTCCGCCGCGCGCTGGCGGCCCTGCCGCCGCCGCAGCGCCAGGCCCTCGTGCTGGCCCACTTCGGGCAGCTGACCCAGCGGGAGATCGCCGACCGGCTGGCGATCCCCCTCGGCACCGTCAAGGCGCGGACCACCCGCGGCCTGCGCCGGATGAGAGAACTGCTGTGAACGCACCCGCCCACCCGCGCCCCCGGCTCGCGGTGTCGAGCTGCCTGCTGGGCGCGCCCGTCCGCTACAACGGCGGCCACAGCCGTGACCGCTTCCTCACCGGCGCCCTGGCACCGCACGTCGACTGGACGCCCGTCTGCCCCGAGATGGAGATCGGCCTCGGTACGCCCCGGCCGACGCTCCGCCTCCGCACCGACGGGCGGCTCGTCACCAAGAACGGCGACGCCGACCACACCGGCGCCATGACCGCGCTCGCCGAGCGGCGCGTGCCCGATCTGTCGGACCTCGATGGCTACGTCCTGAAGTCGCGCTCCCCGAGCTGCGGGCTCCTCGGCCTCCCCCGCTACGCCTCCGGGACGCCCGGCGAACGCACCGACGGCCAGCCCGTCGACCGCCGCGGCCACGGGCTGTTCGCCGACCGGATCCGCGCGGCGCTCCCCGACCTGCCCACCGAGGAGGACGGCCGGCTCCGCGACCCCGTCCTGCGCGAGCACTTCGTCGAGCGCGTCTTCGCCCACGCCCGGCTCCGCGAGCTCTTCGCCCGCGACTGGCGGCCCCGCGACCTGGTCGCCTTCCACAGCGCGCACAAGCTGCAGATCCTCGCGCACACCCCGTCCGGCTACCGCGAGATGGGACGCATCGTCGCGCGCGCCGGGACCCGCGACCGCGAGGCGCTGGAGGAGGACTACCGCCACGCGTTCGCGGCGGCCTTCGCCGTCCGCGCCCGGCGCGGCCGGCACGCCAACGCGCTCATGCACGTCCTCGGCCCGCTGAGCGAGCGCCTCAACCAGCCCCGGCGCCACGACATCGTCACCGCGATCGAGTCCTACCGCGTGGGCGAATCCCCTCTCAGCGTCCCCATCGCCCTCCTACGCCACCATGCCGAAGGGGAAGAGCTCACCTACCTGGCCACCCAGACCTATCTGAACCCGTTCCCTGAGCCCCTGGCCCTCCGCCACCACCTGTGAGTCAGATCCTCCACGTGGCCAGGACGGCGCCGTCGGCGTCATAGCCGACGAGCTTGCCGGCCGCGTTCAGCTTCTTCGGGTTCACGCCCGGCAGCCGGACGGCGAAGACACGCTGGCCGCCGCCCAGATCGAAGGTCCGGGCCGTGAGGACCCGCCCGTCGTTGAGCCTCGCCGTCAGCCGCGCCATGCGGGGCGCCAGGAACCCGTACCACCAGACGGCGTCCGGCCCGTCGGAGACGTGGCCGACTCCGCCGAAGTACGGACCCTTGCCCGCGCTCACCCAGTGGCTCTCCCCTTCGCCGAACCCGACGGCATTACCGTCGCGGAAGGCCCGCATCGTCTCCGGCCTGCCGTTCCAATTCTGGAACGTGAACAGCGGAACGCCGGTCGTGAGCGGGCGCGGCTCGTCGACCATCCCGCCGGCCCCGGCCACGTTCGCACGCGTCACGGAACCGTCCCGGGACGTGAACGTCACACTCTTGGTCGCGTCCGCCGGGGACGGCGGAAAGGGCAGGTCGACGGTGATCTGCCACACGCGCCACTTCGACTTGGCGACCCGGACGAACTCGCCCGTCGCCGCCCCGTCCGTCATGGCCACCCGGGAGATCTGGTCGTCGGCGACGCCGTAGACGATCCTCCGCGCCGTCCGGGCGTCCTCCGTCACCGGCGCTTTGGCGGAACGCACCCCGACGACCCCCGCGTGCCGCCCCTGCGGAAGGTTCCACCCGCGGCAGTCGCCTCCGCCGCCGCCCAGCCGCCAGCAGAGCCTGCGGGCCGTGAACCACATCGACGTCCCGTTCCCGACGTCGACGACGGCGCTCACCGGGCGGTACCGCGGGTCGAGGTCCGGCGGCGCCGACGCGACCGGTCTGCCGCCGTCCGGCAGCCTGAGCAGCAGCGGCGACAACGCGACCGCCGCGACCGCGAGGGCCGCCGCCGGGATCGCGAACCGGCGCCGGCGGCGCTGCCGGTGCCCGCGCCGCGTCACCCGGCGCAGGTGCTCCGCGCCGGGATCGCCGCCCGGGACGACGCGGGCGGCACCGGCTCCGAGGGCCTCCCGGATCCGCTCCTCGATCATTTCGGCTCCTTCAGCCTGGTGTTCAGCGTGGCGATCGCACGGGCCGCGTGGGCCTTCACGGTGCCCAGGGCGACGTTCAATGTCTCCGCGGTCTCCCGTTCGGTCAGGTCGAGCCAGTACCGCAGCACGATGACCTCCCGCTGGCGGCGCGGCAACCGGGTCAGCGCCGCCAGCAGTTCCCGCACCGACTCGTTGTGCACCACCGACGACTCCGCCGAGGAGATCTCCGTCTCCGCGGCGAGATGCCGGTGGTGGCGGCGCGCCATCCTCAGGTGCCGCAGCCGGTTCCGGTTGAGGTTGCAGACCGTGCTCCGCAGGTAGGCCAGCGCCGCGTCGGGGTCGCGCAGCGCGTGCCCCTTGCGGTGCAGCCGGACGAACGCCTCCTGGACCACGTCCTCGGGGTCGTCGGCGCCGAGCAGTGACGCGAGCCGTACCAGCCCCCAGAAATGACCGTCGAAGAGCTCCTCGCACGGGTCCCCGAACGGGGGGACGCCGGCGCTCTCCAGGTCCGCCGCAGTGGTCATGGGACAGAGACCACCAGGTCGACGAAAGGTTTACAAACGGATTCAAAACCAAGAGATGAACGCCCTTGGGATACAAGATGAACTCTCGGTTCAACTGTCAACCGCTGTCATCCGGACGGGTCTCTGGGGTTCACGCCCCCCGAAGGGATCATGTCCATGCGCGCCTATCTCGCCCTGTCCACCGGCGGTCCGACCCGGATCCCTCCGGAGGTCCTCGCCCGGATCAGGGAGGTGGCGCCCCGGTGCGTCCCGGTGCCGGCCCACGACCTGCGCGCTGAGGAGTGGGTCTCCGACGACGGCGCCACCGCGCTGCTCGGCTGGACGAACGAGCCCGCGCACCCGCTGCTGCCGCCGCTCATCACCGAGCACGCCGGACGCGTCCTCGGCCACTGCGGCTACCTAGGCGATCCCGGCGACGACCGGCGCCTGCTGGAGAGCACCGACCTGGCCGGCACCGCGGAGGGGCTCGGCGGCTGCTTCTCCCTGTTCCGCGCCGGACCGGGCGGCTTCGAGGCGGTCACCTCGATCACCCGGGTGTGCCCCGTGTACCACGCGACGTCCGGCGGCCTCCACCTCGCGGGCAGCCGCGCCCTCCTCGTCCACCTCGCGACCAACCGCACGCCGGTCCTCGACGTCCCGGCGCTCCAGCCGATGGTCCGCCACGGCTTCTTCGCCACCGACGAGACCCCGTTCGCCGGCGTCCGGGCCCTGCCCAACGCGGCGTCCCTCACCGTCGAGGCCGACGGCATCGTCACGATCATCGAGCGGTCCTTTCCGGAGCAGGCGCCGCCGCCCCGCACCGCCAAGGAGGCCCGCGCCCTGCTGGCCCGGCCCGCCGAAGCCCTCCTCGCCGCGGTCGAACCGCTGCGGCGGCACAGCGACCCCGTCCGCCTCGCCCTCTCCGGCGGGCGCGACAGCCGTCTCCTCGCCGCCGTGCTGCACGCCGCCGGGGTTCCCTTCCACACCCGCACACACGGCTTCCCCGACCACCCCGACCCGATCCTGGCCGCCCGCGTCGCCGGCATCCTCGGCGTCGAGCACCGCTTCGAGCCGACCGCCCCCACCGCCGCCCGGGACTCGATCGAGGTCGAGCACCCGCTCGTCCGCGCCCACCACGTCATCCGCATGTGCGAGGGCATGACGTCCGCCTACGAGTCCGTCGACCGCCACGAGCCCTACACGCTGGCGCCCCGCACGTCCGGCTCGGGCGGCGAGACCCTGCGCGGCGGCTTCCTCTACGACCAGGACGACATCTCCCCGAAGGCCCTCCAGCGCCGCGTCCGCTCGATCTTCCTGTCGGCCGAGGGCTTCGCCACCCCCGAGGCCAACGACCGGGCCCGCCTCCACCATGAAAGGTGGGCGTCCGAGGCCGGCCCCGACGCGCTCGACAAGCTCTACCTCTTCTACCGGACGGGCCGGTGGATCGTCGGCTCGCACACCGCCACCCTGATGAACTCCACCTACTACCACCCGTTCTTCGACAACCGGGTGGTCCGCGAGATGCTCACCCTCCCCGCCCTCTGGCGGCACAGCGAGGAGCCCTTCCACGGCCTCATCTCGCTTCTGGCCCCGAAACTGCGCGACGTGCCGACCGAGGGCAAGCGCTGGCGCTTCGAGCGCACCGGCGCGCGCCGCCTCTCCGAGTTCCGCGCCCGCAGGAACCGCGCCCCGCTCGTCCCCACCGGCCGGACCTCGTCCTTCAACTGGCGCAAGTCCTACGACCCCGGTTTCCTGGCCATCCTCCGCGACCAGGTGATGAACGGCCCCCGCGAGCTCTTCGACATCGTCAACGAGACGAAGGCCAAGGAGCACTTCGCGTCCGTCCCCACCTCGTGGTCGAACCAGATCTGGCACATCTACACGCTCAGCGTCCTGCTCTCCAACGACTGGCAGTCGACACCCCCGGACCTGCCCCGGGTCCGAATCCCCCTCCCATGACCCGAGACACGGCCGAGGCCGCGCCGGCTGCTCACATGACCGGGGCGGCCGGGCGGAAATCCGGCCCGGCGCGATGAGTTCGGCCGATGCCGCCGGTATCTACCGGTGAGCATCGAAAGGATCCCATCGTGAGCGTCATCGTCATCGAGTTCATCACCCTGGACGGGATCGTGTCCGACCCGGACGGGTCGGCGGGCACTCCGCTGGGCGGCTGGGCGTTCCGGCACGGCCCCGAGACGGTCGCCGGGGACAAGTTCCGGCTCGGAGCCGTCCTGGACGACGGCGTCATGCTGCTGGGCCGCGCGACATGGCAGCTGTTCTCGGGTCTCTGGCCTGAGCGCGACGACCCGTTCTCCCAGCGGATGAACGCCGCCTCGAAGCTGGTCGCCAGCCGCACGCTGGCCGACACCTCGGCATGGGCCAACTCCACGGTCATGGACGGCGACCTTCTCGACGCCGTCAGGCGCGAGGAGCGCGACGTGGTCATCACCGGCAGCCTGAGCGTCGTGCGCGCGCTGATGGCCGCGGACCTGGTCGACGAGTACCGTCTTCTGACCTTTCCCACGGTCCTCGGCGGGGGCGAGCGGCTCTTCCCCGCCGGCACGCCCACCGCCTACCTGCAATGCCTGTCGGCCGAATCGGTCGGCGCCGCCGTCCTCACCCGCTATGGGAGAGAAGGGCGCTGACCGTCCTCCCCACGACGGTCACGTCGGCGTATGCGCGGGGGTGGGGGGCTCCGCACCGCCACCCCCGCCGAGCAGCAGCCTCGCGGCCATCAGTGCCCCGTCGGTGCGGACGACGCCGGCCACGATCTCCGTGCGTTCCCGGGTGTCGTCCGTCAGGGCCGTGCCGAGCGCGGCCGACAGGGACTCGACGGTCGGCGCCGGGCCGTCGTGCGCCGCGCCGATGCCCAGCGCGGCGACCCGGGCGGCCCAGCGCGGCTGGTCCGCGATCTGGGGCACCACCACCTGGGGCGCCCCTGCCAGGGCGGCCTTCGTGGTGGTCCCGGCGCCGCCGTGATGCACGACGGCGGCCACCCGGCCGAACAGGGCCCGATGGTTGACCTCGCCGACGGCGAGGCAGTCGCCCCGGTCGTCGATCGGCGCCAGGCCGGCCCAGCCGCGCCCGAGCAGGACGCGGCGGCCTTGCGCCCGGACCGCCTCGACGGCGACCCGGGCGAGGTCCGGGGCCATGTGCATCGCCATGCTGCCGAACCCCACGTACACCGGCGGCTCACCGGCGTCCAGGAACTCCTCCAGGTCCTCCGGGAGCGGCCGATCGTCAGGCAGGATCCACGCCCCGGTCTGCACGACGTCGAGTTCCGTCATGTCCTGCCACGGCCCCAGAACAGGGTCGGCCGCCAGCCACGGCTGCTTGGTGAAGACGTGGTCACGGACGTTGTCGACGGGCGGCAGGCCGATCGCCGCCCGGTGGCCGTTGAGCGCCTCGCGGTACAGGGCGTTCACCCGCTCGGCGTCCTCCTCCCACAGCACCCTGTAGTCGGTCTCCTCCCGCGAGGACGCCCGGCCCGGACGCGCCATCGGAGGGAAGTGCCGCGACGGCAGCCCGAACGGATGGAAGCACGCGAGGACATAGCGGATGCCCAGCTTCTCCGCCACCGACCGCGCCCCGGCCGGCATCAGGCCGGTCGCCACCAGCGCGTCGGCCCCCTCGGCCGCGGCGGTGAGCGTCTCGAACCGCGCGGCGACCAGTTCGGGCGCGAGCCGGAACGCGTCCGCGGGCGACGGCGGCCGCGCCCCGGTCACCACCGAGCGCACCGGCGGGCCGAGCGGCACCGGCGTCACCCCGGCACCTGTCAGCAGCGCCGTGAACTCCTCGTCCGGCGGCGCGCACACCCGCACGTCCGCGCCGAGCTCACGCAGCGCCACCGCGAGCGCCGCCAGCGGCTCCACGTCCCCACGCGACCCCCATGTCGACAACACCACTCGCATGTCGTGAATCCCCCATTTTCCCCAGGCTCCGCCTTCGGCCGACAATCCTGAGGGACGACCCGGGTCTTGCCGCAAGCCCCCCGGTGCGCTATAAAGTAAGAAGTGGCAGGGAGTTCAACTCCCTGCCTTTTCTCATCTCACGCCCGGCTCATTCACGCGAATGGCGGCCACCCCGCGTTCCGCGGCGGGCGGCCTTCGCCGCACCGTTCCGGGTCATCTGACGCAGCCGAAGCCCTGGACCGTGTACAGGCCGAGGCCCCAGTCGCGGACGGCGTCCAGCAGTGCCGGGGCGGCGCTCACCCGGATCTTGGCCGTGGCGCCGATCCGCATCGCCCCGTGCACGTCGAAGCGCCGCCGTGGCCCGGCCTCCAGGACCTCCAGTTCGACCTCGGACGGCAGCTTCAGGACGTCGGCCTTGTGGCGCAGGTTCCGCAGCTGGCATTCCTCGTACAGCCGGTCGCCCGGGAGCAGGTAACGGTCCTCGTGCTTGACGATGATCGGCGAGACGGACTCGAACACGCCCTCGCCGGCGGAGTGGTCCGGGGTCGTCTCCATCTGGACGCCGCGCACCGACAGGGCGATCCGTCCCCAGTCGACCGTCACGCGGCCGGCGAGCGCCGCCAGCAGGAGCCCCGCGAGTTGCGGGATGGGGGAACCCAGCCAGATCGTCCCGTTCGCGGAGGTCGTGTAGGTGCCCTTGCGCGCCTTGGCGCCCGCGAAGAGGGGCGGGGAGATGCCGAGCGGCTTGAGCGGGTGCCCGGCCCATCCGTGGTCATGGATCCGCGCCGTCAACCCGGGATCCTGCGATCTCAGCAGGCCGTACACGACGCCCCGGGCGGGGCCATGGACGTCATCCCACGCCATGACCGGCTCGCTGGCCGCCACGGCTACCCGAAACCTCAAACACACTCCAACCCGGATACCCGACCGAGCTACCTACGTATAGCCCTCAACCACCTCAGCGGCGTACACATCGCATAAGACACCGGGATCGTGGCCGCACCCGGCCAATCACGACAATCGGCGATCGGAACAAAGGAGGCATTTTCCTATTAGCGCATGGTTCCCCATGAATTACGGCAGAGCGGACTAACGTCACATTCAGCGCCATCGAGCGGGGCGGCCGGGCCAGGGTCCGCCGCGGGGGGACGGGGGCCGGCCGCCGGTGACCAAGACGGTCAGGATTCGAGAAGCGCCCTTCACCGACGCGCACGTAGCGTGATCGTCACGGGCCGGACCACCCGTCCGGGCTGCCTACCTTGGAACGAACCACATCGGGAGCGACCATGACCACCCAGGGGATCAAGACCGTACTGCACCCCGTCTCCGACATCGCGGCGGCCAAGGAGGTCTACACCGCGCTGCTCGGCGTCCCGCCGCAGACCGACGAGTCCTACTATGTCGGTTTCGAGGTCGAAGGTCAGCACATCGGGCTGGTGCCGGGCGGCGGGCCGCAGGCCATGACCTCGCCCGTGGCCTACTGGCACGTACCGGACATCGAGGCGAAGATCGCCGAGGTGACCGCCGCCGGCGCCACCGTCAAGGAGGCGGCGCACGACGTCGGCGGAGGCCGCCTGGTGGCCACCGTCACCGACCCCGACGGCAACGTCCTCGGGCTGCTTCAGGACCGATGAGAGCCGGCCCCCCGGCCCCCCGGATGGAGAGACGATGAGCATCGCCACCAGGACGGGCGCGCAGCCGCCCGAGCAGCACGACGCCGACGGCCACGACCTGATCCGCGTGCACGGCGCGCGCGAGAACAACCTCAGGGACGTCAGCGTCGACCTCCCCAAGCGGCGCCTGACGGTGTTCACCGGCGTGTCCGGCTCGGGCAAGAGCTCGCTGGTGTTCGCCACGATCGCCGCCGAGTCGCAGCGGATGATCAACGAGACGTACAGCACCTTCGTGCAGGGCTTCATGCCGACGCTCGCGCGGCCCGAGGTCGACGTGCTGGAGGGGCTGACGACGGCGATCATCGTCGACCAGCAGCGGATGGGCGCCGACCCCCGCTCCACGGTCGGCACCGCCACCGACGCCCACGCGATGCTGCGCATCCTGTTCAGCCGGCTCGGCGAGCCGCACGTCGGCTCGCCCAACGCCTTCTCCTTCAACGTCCCGACGGTCCGGGCGAGCGGCGCGATCACGGTCGAGCGCGGTGAGGCCAAGACCGTCAAGCAGACGTTCACCCGCACCGGGGGCATGTGCCCGGGGTGTGAGGGCCGGGGCACCGTCTCCGACATCGACCTCACCCAGCTCTACGACGACTCCAAGTCGCTCGCCGAGGGCGCGATCACCATCCCCGGCTACAAAGCGGACAACCAGTGGACGGTGGGGCTCTTCACCCAGTCGGGCTTCCTCGACCCGGACAAGCCGATCCGGAAGTACACCAAGAAGGAACTGGACGACTTTCTCTACAAAGAGCCCGTCAAGGTGAAGGTCAACGGGATCAACCTCACTTATGAGGGCCTGGTCCCGAAGGTGCAGAAGTCGTTCCTCGCCAAGGACCGGGAGGCGATGCAGCCGCACATCCGGGCGTTCGTGGACCGGGCGGTCACCTTCACCGCCTGCCCCGAGTGCGGCGGTACCCGGCTCAGCGCGGCGGCCCGCTCGTCCAAGATCGACGGGATGAGCATCGCCGACGCGTGCGCGATGCAGATCAGCGACCTGGCCGCGTGGGTCCGGGGCCTCGACCGGCCCTCGGTGGCGCCGCTGCTCGCGACGCTCGGGCGGACCCTCGACTCGTTCGTGGAGATCGGGCTCGGGTACATCTCGCTCGACCGGCCGGCCGGGTCGCTGTCGGGCGGCGAGGCGCAGCGGGTCAAGATGATCCGCCACCTCGGCTCCTCGCTCACCGACGTCACCTACGTCTTCGACGAGCCCACCATCGGCCTCCACCCGCACGACATCCAGCGGATGAACGGCCTGCTGCTGCGCCTGCGCGACAAGGGCAACACGGTGCTCGTGGTGGAGCACAAGCCGGAAACGATCGCGATCGCCGACCACGTCGTCGATCTCGGCCCCGGCGCGGGCACGGCGGGCGGCACCGTCTGCTTCGAGGGCACCGTCGAGGGGCTGCGGGCGAGCGGCACCGTCACCGGCCGCCATCTGGACGACCGGGCCGCGCTCAAGAAGTCGGTGCGGACGCCCACCGGCGCCCTGGAGATCCGCGGCGCGACGGCGAACAACCTCGCCGACGTCGACGTCGACATCCCGCTCGGCGTGCTCACCGTGATCACCGGCGTCGCCGGCTCGGGCAAGAGCTCGCTCGTGCACGGGTCGATCCCCGCCGGGGCGGGCGTCGTGTCGATCGACCAGGACGCGATCCGCGGCTCGCGGCGCAGCAACCCGGCGACCTACACCAAGATGCTCGACCCGATCCGCAAGGCGTTCGCCAAGGCCAACGGGGTGAAGCCGGCGTTGTTCAGCGCCAACTCCGAGGGCGCCTGCCCGAACTGCAACGGCGCGGGCGTCGTCTTCACCGACCTCGCGATGATGGCGGGCGTCGCCACCACCTGCGAGGAGTGCGAGGGGAAGCGGTTCGAGGCGTCGGTGCTGGACCACCGCCTCGGCGGCCGCGACATCGCCGAGGTGCTCGCGATGTCGGTGGCCGAGGCCGCGGAGTTCTTCGGCTCCGGCGAGGCGCGCACGCCGGCCGCGCGCGTCGTCCTGGACCGGCTCGCCGACGTTGGGCTCGGCTACCTCACCCTCGGCCAGCCGCTCACCACGCTGTCGGGCGGCGAGCGGCAGCGGCTCAAGCTCGCCACCCACATGGCCGCCAAGGGCGGCGTCTACGTCCTCGACGAGCCGACCACCGGGCTCCACCTCGCCGACGTCGAACAGCTGCTCGGCCTGCTCGACCGGCTCGTCGACTCCGGCACGTCGGTCATCGTCATCGAGCACCACCAGGCGGTCATGGCGCACGCCGACTGGATCATCGATCTCGGTCCCGGCGCCGGTCACGACGGCGGCCGGGTCGTCTTCGAGGGCACGCCCGCCGACCTCGTCGCCGCCCGCTCCACCCTCACCGGCGAGCACCTGGCCGACTACGTCGGCACCTGACGGCCCACAGCCGACGTCCGGTAGACGCCACCGTTAGCGGGACCCCGGCCTTCGCGGGGACGCGGCGCTCGGGGACGGGCTCACGGTGGTGCTCAGCCGTCACGCGAGCGCGCGCCCTGACCGGCGGGGCGATGCCGAAGGCGAGCCCCGCCGGGAAGATCGCGAAGCGATTCGCGCTCGCACGAGAGCGGTCACGGGCGAGCCGCTAGGCGAGCCCGTGACCCGGCCTCGCAGTCAACGGCCCTTCGCGGGAGGCCGCGCCGGGGACGGGCTCACGGTGGTGCTCAGCCGTCACGCGAGCGCGCGCCCTGACCGGCGGGGCGACGCCGAAGGCGAGCCCCGCCGGGAAGATCGCGAAGCGATTCGCGCTCGCACGAGAACGGTCACGGGCGAGCCGCTAGGCGAGTCCGTGGGCCGGGCTCGCAGTCAACACAGCCGCGCAGTCTTCGGGGTCGACGGGGTCGAGGCGTGTGGTGGCCTCGATGAGGACGTCCAGCCGGTCCCGCGCGGTCAGCAGCTCGGACGCGGCGGCGGTGAGCCGCTCCCGCTCGCGCCGCAGGTCGGGGAGCATGCCGCCGCAGGCCGGCGTCGGCCCGTCCCCGTCGTCGGTCATGCAGGGCAGCAGCTCGCCGATCGTCGCGGTGCTCAGCCCGGCGGCGAGCAGGAGGCGGATGCCCCGGACCGTGACGGCGTCCTCCTCCCGGTACTCGCGGTAGCCACTGGGCCGACGCGGCGGGTGGAGGAGGCCCTGCTCCTCGTAGTAGCGCAACGCGCGCACGCTGACCCCCGTCAGCCGGGACAGTTCTCCGATCCGCATGTGACGACCGCCACTTCGAGTTGACTCTCACGCCGGTGTGAGACTCCAACCTAATCCGTATGACAGATCACACTTCACCCGAAAGGAACAGCACCGAGGTCACCGTCGCCGGGCTCGGGCCCATGGGCTCGGCGCTGGCGGAGACGTTCCTCGACAAGGGCCGCTCCCTGACGGTCTGGAACCGGACCCCCGGCAAGGCGGACGGCCTGGTCGCCCGGGGGGCGCGGCGCGCGGCCACGGTCGCCGAGGCCGTGGCCGCGAGCCCCGTCACGGTCATGTGCCTCAACGACTACACGACCATGTACGCGGTGTTCGGGTCCGCCGGAGCGGCGCTCCGGGACCGGACGCTCGTGAACCTCAACTCCGGGACGCCGCGGGAGGCCCGCGCCGCGGCGGACTGGGCCGCCGCGCGGGACGTCCGCTACCTCGACGGCGCGATCATGGTGCCGCCGCCCCTGGTCGGCGACCCCGGGGCGGTCTTCCTGTACGGCGGCCCCCGGGAGGTCTTCGACCGGCACCGGACGGTCCTGGACGACCTGGGCGACCCCCGCCTCCTCGGCGCCGACCCGGGTCTGGCGGTGCTGCTCAACACGGCGTTGCTCGGGCTGATGTACGCGACCCTGAACGGTTACCTGCACGGCGCGGCCCTGGCCGCCTCGGCGGGGATGACCGCGGCCGGGTTCGCCGAGCTCGCGGCGGGCTGGTTCATGCCGGTCGTGCTGCCCCCCGCGACGTTCGCCGGGCAGGCGGCGAACATGGACGAGGGCCTCTACCCCGGGGACCTCGGAACCATGGAGATGAACCTGACCGCGATCGAGCACATCACCCGCACCAGCGTCGAGCAGGGAGTCCGGCCGGACCACCCGGAGCTGATGCGGGCCCTCGCCGAGCAGGCCATCGCCGAGGGGCACGGCACCGAGAACTACTTCGCCATGTTCGAGGTCTTCAAGGGATCCGGAGCCCGCGCGGCCCGCTGACCGCTCCCGCCTCGGCGGCGTCCCCTCGTCCAGGCCCCGGTTCGCACGTCCGAGGGCCTGGACGAGGCAGGGCGGCAGGCAGGGCAGGAGGCAGGGCAGGAGGCAGGGCAGGAGGCAGGGCGGCAGGCAGCGCAGCAAACACCGAGGTGGGTCTCAGTGGTGGAATCCGGCTCTCGCCTTGTCGGGCGGGGTGCCGTGGGCCAGGCGGTCCAGGCAACGGCGTAGATCCTGCGCGAGCAGGGCGATCTCGTCCCGGCCGACGCCGTGGCGGATGAGAACGCGCTGGATGACGGTGTCCTCCCGGTCCGGGGGCAGCGGGTAGGACGGGACCTGCCAGCCGCGCATCCGCATGAGGTCGGACAGGTCGTACAGCGAGAAGCCCGCCCCGGCGGGGTCGGCGAGCGTGTACGACACCGCGGGCAGGGCGCCCTGCCCGTCGTAGAGCAGGGTGAAGGGGCCCATGTTCGCGATCTCGCCGGCGAGATAGCGGGCCGTGTCGGCGCACGCCTGCTGGACGCGCCGGTAGCCGTCCCGGCCGAGCCGCAGGAACAGGTAGTACTGCGCGATGACCTCGCCGCCGGGCCGCGAGAAGTTCAGCGAGAAGGTCGGCATGTCGCCGCCGAGGTAGTTCACCCGGAAGACGAGGTCCTCCGGCAGGAGGTCCGCCTCCCGCCACACGATCCAGCCGACGCCGAGCGGCGCGAGACCGTACTTGTGGCCGGACGCGTTGATGGAGGCCACCCGCTCGATCCGGAAGTCCCAGGGCAGGTTCGGATGCAGGAACGGGGCGACGAAACCGCCGCTGGCGGCGTCGACGTGGACGGGGATGTCCCAGCCGTGCTCCTCCTGGATGCGGTCGAGCTCGGCGGCGATCTCCCGGACCGGCTCGTAGTCGCAGGTGAAGGTCACCCCCATGATCGCGACGACGCCGATGGTGTTCTCGTCGACGTACCGTTCGAGCTGGTGGGGGCGCAGGCCCGTCGCACCCGGCTCCAGCGGCACCTGGCGCAGCTCCACGTCGAAGTAGCGGGCGAACTTGTCCCAGCAGATCTGCACCGGGCCGCACACCAGGTTGGGCCGGCCGGTGGACCCGCCCTCGGCCGCCCGCCGCTGCCGCCAGCGCCATTTCAGCGCGAGACCGCCGAGCATCGCCGCCTCGCTCGACCCGGTCGTGGAGCAGCCCATCGTGCCCGCGCCCGCCGGCGAGTTCCACAGGTCGGCCAGGATGTGGACGCAGCGGGACTCGATCTCCGCGGTCTGCGGGTACTCGTCCTTGTCGACCATGTTCTTGCCGAGGCATTCGTTCATGAGCCGGTGGATCTCGTCCTCCGACCACGTCGTGCAGAACGTCGCGAGGTTCTGCACCGCGTTCCCGTCCAGCAGCAGCTCGTTGTGGAGCGCCGCGTAGACGACCTTCGGCGGCGAGACGTCCTCCGGAATGCGGTACTTCGCCAGGGTCTCGCCGCTCAGCGGCGCCGCGAAGACGTCGGTCTCCTTGTCGTCCCCCACCCGGTGCAGTGCCATGTGCCCTCCCCGCTCCGCCGGTTCACAAGAAGGCGCGGCGCACGACCACGCCGTGCCCGATCGGGCCGTCGCGGCGAAGCTGGAACGCCCGGCCCGTCCGCAGCTCCTCCTCGGCGCGGTCGTCGGTGACGGTCAGCGTGGCCTC
The DNA here is from genome assembly GCF_900659635.1 of Actinomadura roseirufa. GTDB lineage: Bacteria > Actinomycetota > Actinomycetes > Streptosporangiales > Streptosporangiaceae > Spirillospora > Spirillospora roseirufa. The sequence continues at coordinate 14,782 of NZ_CAACVB010000038.1, forward strand.
CCGCCGGCGCTCCCCCGGCCGGAACGGCTCGCCGTCGTCGGCGGCGGCCAGCGCGCCCATGTCGCCGTCGGTGCCCTCCGGCCTGATCCCGACCTCCCATGTCGCGCTGGGCAGGCCCGTGGACGACCGAACCCCGGCGTCGATCGTCAGCAGCACCCGGAACCTCATGGTCTTCATCTCTCACCTCGCGATGGGAGGTGGTCCGTGGCTCATGCCTGCTTATGCCTGCTTCCCCGTCCGGGAAAAGCAATCGGCGCGCCATGGGTTGCCCAACTATGGCGGGCGTCCCGCCGGCGGGCCCGAAAGGTCATTTCGAGGGCGTGGAGGTGTGTTGCTAGGGTGGGCCGCGAGCAGCCCAGATCTCAGGGAGACCAGACGTGGCAGGTGACGACGACATCTCCGGGTGATTCCCGGAAGTGATCGGCCACCGGCGGGCGCGCGGACGCGCCGCCGCCGTGGCCATCGCGTCGTTTCCCGTCCCTTCCGGGTGCCTTTCGCGCGCCCGTGTCTTCTCACGAGGTCACTCGCATGTCCGACGCGTTCGTCATCTGCTCGCATCTCTCCTTCTCCTGGCCTGACGACACCCCTGTCTTCCAGGACCTGTCCTTCACCGTGGGCGGAGGCAGGACGGGGCTCGTCGCGCCGAACGGCGCCGGGAAGAGCACCCTGCTCAAGCTGATCGCCGGGGAGTACCGGCCGGCCGGCGGGACGGTCACCGTCGAGGGGGTGCTCGGCCATCTGCCGCAGACCCTCCCGCTCGACGGCGCCCTGACCGCGGCGGACGTCCTCGGCGTCGCCCCCGTGATCAGGGCGCTGGACGCCATCGAGGCCGGGGACGCGAGCGAGGAGCACTTCACCACGATCGGCAACGACTGGGACGTCGAGGAGCGCACCCGCGCCCAGCTCGACCGTCTCGGCCTCACCGACGTCGGCCTCTCCCGCCGCCTGGACACCCTCAGCGGCGGGCAGGTCGTCTCCCTCGGCCTCGCCGCGCAACTGCTGAAGCGGCCGGACGTCCTGCTGCTGGACGAGCCGACCAACAACCTCGACCTCGACGCCCGGCACCGGCTCTACGACGTGCTGGAGGAGTGGAACGGCTGCCTGCTCCTGGTCAGTCACGACCGCGCGCTGCTCGACCGCATGGACCGGATCGCCGAGCTCGACCGCGGCGAGATCCGGTTCCACGGCGGCAACTTCACCGCCTACGAGGAGGCGGTGCGGGCCGCGCGGGAGGTCGCCGAGAAGAACGTCCGCAACGCCGAGCAGGAGGTGAAACGAGAGAAGCGGGAGATGCAGCAGGCCCGGGAGCGGGCCGCGCGGCGGGCGGGCAACGCCGAGCGCAACCTCAAGAACGCCGGCCTGCCGAAGATCGTCGCCGGGGGGCTGAAGCGGCGCGCCCAGGAGTCGGCGGGCCGGGCGGACGAGACGCACGCCGCGCGGCTCGGCGATGCCAGGGCCCGCCTCGACGAGGCCGGGCGCGCCGTGCGCGAGGACGAGCGGATCTCGCTGGAGCTGCCGGGCACGAAGGTCCCGGCCGGGCGGACGGTCTTCCTCGGCGAGGGGATGCGGGTCCGCCGCGGCGACCGGGCGATCTTCACCGGGGAGGGCGCCGACCTGGTGATCCGGGGCCCGGAGCGGATCGCGCTGACCGGTCCCAACGGCGCCGGGAAGTCGACCCTGCTCCGCCTGGTCGAAGGCGGCCTGGAACCGGCGGGCGGGCGGACGCGCCGCGCGGACGGGCGGGTGGCCTACCTCTCCCAGCGGCTGGACCTGCTGGACCTCGACCGGACCGTGGCCGAGAGCCTGGCCGCGGCGGCGCCCACGATGCCCGAGGCGGAGCGGATGAACCTGCTGGCCCGGTTCCTGTTCCGTGGTCCCCGCGTCCACCTCCCGATCGGGGCGCTGTCGGGCGGTGAACGGCTGCGCGCGACGCTCGCCTGCGTCCTGTGCGCCGAGCCGCCGCCGCAACTGCTGCTCCTGGACGAGCCGACCAACAACCTCGACCTGGTCAGCGTCGGCCAGCTCGTGAGCGCGCTCGGCTCCTACCAGGGCGCGTTCGTGGTGGTGAGCCACGACGAGCGGTTCCTCGCCGACATCGGCGTGGAGCGCTGGCTGCGGCTCGCCGAGGGGCACCTGATCGAAACGGGGCCGCCGGAGGCGTAGCGGACGCCCCGAGAGCCTTGATGCCTGGCATATGGGGTTAGGGCTCGCCGAGGCGGTGCCCGCCTGCGACGCGGCGGACGTCGCGCGGGCGGTGGCCGTCCGCGAGGCGATCTACGCGCTGGTCACCGCCCGGCTCGGCGAGGCGCCCCTGCGACGGGGCGCCCTCGCCCTGGTGAATGCCATCGCGCCGCGACACCGCGGCTGACCGCGCCGGGCCGGTGGATCCGCACTGGAGTGGCCGGTTCGCTCCCAGTGCCGGCGGTGCGTCCCCTCTACGACCCGACCGGGTTAGAGGGCAGGCCGCGGTAGGAGAGCGGTTCGCTGTAGACGAGGTTGGTGGTGGTGCTGCCGAGGTCCAGCAGCCCGTCCACGATCTCCTCCAAGTGCGCCATGGACGTCGCGGCGATCTTCAGCACGTAGCAGTCCTCGCCCGTGGTCCGCAGGCATTCGAGGATCTCCTCGCGTTCCCTGAGGAGCTCGTGCAGCGGGGCGTGCCGGTTGCCGGGGTACTTCAGGCGCACGACGGCCAGCACCGGCAGCCCGGCCCGAGCCAGGTCGACGCGCGCGTGGTAGCCGCTGATCACGCCCGCCGCCTCCAGCCGCCGGACCCGCTCGGTGACGGCCGAGGCGCTGAGGCTCACCCGTTTGCCCAGCTCGGTGAGGGCGAGGCGGTCGTCGCGCTGCAGCTCGGTGAGGATCGCCCAGTCCGTCGCGTCGAGATTCTCGGTCACAGCGCCAAAATACCGGCGGATCCACGGATGAACGCTCCCAACACCGGGACATCTCCCTTCAGGGACGCCGGATCGCCTGGATAGCCTGAGCGCGTGGATCTAGGAGTCAACGTTCCCAACTTCGGCCCCGGCACCGATCCGGGCAGGCTGCGCGACTGGGGGCGCACCGTCGAGGGGCTCGGTTTCGGCCTGCTGATGGTCTCCGACCACGTCGTGATCACGTCCGACGTGGCCGAGCAGTACCCGGAGCCCTTCTACGAGCCCTTCACGACGCTGTCGTGGCTCGCGGGGGTCACCGACCGGGTCCGGCTGGGGACGACGGTGCTGATCGCGCCCTACCGGCACCCGCTGCTGGTCGCCCGCATGGCCGCCAACCTGGACCGGCTCAGCGGCGGGCGGCTGGTGCTCGGCGTGGGAGCCGGCTGGGCGCGGCGGGAGTTCGCGGCGCTCGGCGTCCCCTTCGAGCGCCGCGGCGTCCTCACCGACGAACTGCTCAGGACCCTCAGGCCGCCCCAGGACGACGGCGCCCTCGATACCGCCCGGATCCCCCTCTGGGTCGGCGGCGGGAGCGACGCCGCGCTCCGCCGCACCGTGCTCCTCGGCGACGCCTGGCACCCGCTCCGCTTCACCATGCCCTGGTTCGAGGAGAGGGTGGAGCGGCTCGCCGCGATCGCCGCGGCCGAGGGCCGTCCCGTCCCCGCGCTCGCCCCCCGCATCGTGCTGCGCCTCACCGCCGAGCCCCTGGCCGAGCGCCGCGCGGGCGAGGGAACGATCGAGCAGGTGCTGGCCGACCTGGACCATCTGCGCCGGCTGGGGGCCGAGAGCGTCGTCCTCGACCCCTATCTCGGCGACCCGGACGAGACCCGCCGCCCCGAGATCGCGTGGCAGGCCCTCGCGACCGTCGCGGCCCACTGGAAGGACGGACGATGACACCCGACGAAACGCGTCTGCTGCGCAGGGCCATCGAGCTCGCCGCGAACTCCCGCGCCGAGGGGCACGCCCCTTACGGATCGCTGCTGGCCGATCCCGACGGCGTCATCCTCGCCGAGGAGCACAACACCGTCCGCGCCGACCGGGACATCAGCGCCCATCCCGAACTGAAGCTGGCCCGCTGGGCGGCCCGCGAACTCGACCCCGCCACCGCCGCGGCCACCACGATGTTCACCAGTTGCCAGCCATGCCCCATGTGCACCGGCGCGATCGACCGCTCGGGGCTGGGACGGGTCGTCTACGCCCTCTCCTCCGAGCAGCACGACGGGCTCAGCCCGAAGGGCGGCTTTCCCCGCGTCCCGCAGGAGGGGCCCGCCCTCTTCGAGGAGGCCCGCGTCCCCGTCGAGGGCTACTACACGTGACCTGAGCAGGGCCATACCGGACGAATCGTCACTGGGGAGACGCGGCGACCCGGACGCGGTGGCTCTCGCCGTCGGAGAGGAAGACCGCCAGCGCCCGTCCCTCCTCGGCGACGTCGGCGACATCGGCCCGGGAGAGACGGCGCAGCGGTGTCACGGTCACGGCCTCGTCCTCGACGGTCCAGGTCGCGGCGACGCGCCCGTCGACCAGGACGACCCGGGCGCCCGCGACCGACAGGCCGCGGTGGGCGTCGTCCACGATCCGGCCGCGGTCCTGGTAGCCGAGGAGCGCGTTGTCGAACGCGGGCAGGAAGCGCACCGGCGCGGGCGTGCCGGGGTCCGGACGGGGCGCGCCGGGCAGGTCCAGCAGCTCCCGGCCCCGCTCGTCGCGGAAGGCGACCAGCTCCGGGCGCGTCGCGTCCACCGCGGCGGGCATCCCGGCGAGGCCGCACCAGGCCCGCAGGTCGGCCGTGGCGGCGGGGCCGAACGCGGCCAGGTAGCGCCGCACCATCGCCTCGCCCGCCGGATCGGAGCCCGCGGCGGCCGGCGGGTCCACCTCGCGTCCCAGCCAGCCGGAGAGCGGCACGTGGCGCACCCCCGCCTTCACGCGCCACAGCCCGCGCGGCGGCGCCTGCGCCATCGGGACCAGGGCGCCCAGCATCTCCCCCAGCGCCCGCGGCGCGACCTGCGGCGCCGTGTCCGGCCGGCGCCCGGCGACCGCCCGCACGAGCTCGGCCGTCGAGCGCGGCTCCCCGTCGGCCGTCACCGCCCGTCCCGCCGCCGCGAGTTCGTCGAGGTCCACTCCGGCGAACTCGCGGCGGTACACCCCGAGTACCCGCTGCCGCAGCATGGAGTCGTGCCGCGCCCGCCAGGCCAGCGCGTCGGCGGCGGGCACGAGGTGGACGGTGCGGCGCATGAGGTGGGTCCGCACCACGCTCCGCCGGACCAGCAGATCCGAGAGCACCGCCGGATCGAACCCGCGCAGCCGGGACCAGAGCCCGGTGAACGGCTCCTGCGGCTCCTGTGCCTGAAGCCCGCCCAGATGCGCGACGGCGTCGAGGACGGGCATGTCGGCGCGGTCGAGAAGCAGCTGCCGCGCGAGCGTCGCGCGGTTGAGCGCCCGGCTGCCGAGAACGGTGGTCATGGCGGGCGGCCCCTTCGGATCGTCGACTGGCACACGGCCAGGATCGCAGCAGAAGAGGCCAGTTTCTGTCCGCTTCTCTGCCCGGCCTCCGCGCCGGCCGGGCCGCGGAAAGCCGGTCATCACCGGTGGTACCAGTCGACCAGCGCGGCACCGGACCGGCCCTCGGTGAGGGAGGCGAGCCAGGGCGGGTCGACGCGCGTCGGCTCGTCCCCGAAGAGGTTCGGTGTGGTCGGCGTGGCCAGCGCCCTGTCCGCCGGTTCCGGCTCCGGCGGCACCGTCGCGGGCGTGGCATCGGCGCCGACCTCGGCCGACCGGTCGTTGCCCGCCCGGTAGCTCCCGGCGACCCGCCGCCGCCACGAGCCGTCGGGATCCCGCCGCCACGGCTCCCCGGGCGTCCGCGGCGGCCCGCCGTCCGCGTCGGCGACGCAGGCGGGGAGCCGGCCCTCGTCGGCGGCGACCACGCGGACCTCGTCCAAGCCGTACCGGCAGAACCGGCGCGGGCCGTCGTTGACGTCGTCCTGCCAGATCACGTCCTGAGTGCCGCCCTCGTTGAAGTGCCGCGCCCAGATCGCGGCGTACGGCCCGGTCCCGATGTAGTCCCTGCAGAAGTCCACGATGGAGGGACTCCCGCTCGACCCGTACTGGACGTCGGCATAGCCTCCCTGAGGGCCGCGCCGGATGTGGACCGGAACATGCCGGGACCCCTGGGGGCCGATCAGCATCCAGGCGATCCACTGTGCCGCGGTTTCCGAAATCCCCTGCCCCGGATGTGGGTAGACCCGGATGAAGTCCGTGAAAATGTTGGCCACCAGGCGATTCTGCCGGTTGGCCCTCGGCGCCGGTTCAGTGTCGTCCGGTGCCGGTGGTCCTCTCGCGCAGGGCCTCCTTCTTGGCCTTGTTGCCGCAGGTGTTCATCGAGCACCAGCGGCGGGTGCCGGGCCTGGAGTCGTCCACGAACAGCGCCCGGCAGTCGGACCCGGCGCACGTGCGCACCCGGCCGAGCGCCGCCGAGGCGACCAGGTCCAGGGCGTCCCTGGCGACCAGCGCGAGGACGGCCCCGGCGGGGTCCTCCGCCCGCCAGCCGAGACCACCGGAGGCGTCCAGGCGCGGCGCGGGGACGGGCAGCGCGGCCGCCGCGTTGACCGTCCGCCGCGCCGCCGCCGGGCACCTCGCCCGGCTCGCGCGGGCCGGCGTGCGCGGCGCCGCGCCCGAGCACTGGTACGCCATCACCGCGCTGTCGGACCCCGGGCCCGCGTTCGCCGGCGACGAGCAGATCACGATCTCGCCGTCCCAGGTCGAGGCGTTCACCACCTGCGGGCTGCGCTGGCTGCTCGCCTCCGCCGTCGGCGCGCAGGAGGGCGGCCCGAACGAGTACAGCACCATGGGCAAGGTCGTGCACGCCGTCGCCGAGATGGCCGGCGCCGACGACGGGATCAGCGAGGTGGACGTCGCCGAGCGGCTCGACGAGATCTGGAACGACCTCGACTTCCGCAGCACCTGGTACTCGGAGAAGCAGCGCGAGCAGGCCACCCGCATGGTCGACAAGTTCCTCGCCTGGCACCGCGACAACCCCAACGAGGTCGTCGCCCTGGAGGAGTCGTTCAAGGTCGACCTCGGCCGCGTCGTCATCAAGGGCCGCATCGACCGCGCCGAACGCGACGAGCAGGGCCGCGCCGTCATCATCGACATCAAGACCTCCACCACCGCCGTCCCCAAGGACGACCTGGCCCGCCACCCGCAGCTCGGCGTCTACCAGTACGCGGTGATGCTCGGCGCGTTCGAACGGCACGGGCTCATCGAACCCGGCGGCGCCAAGCTCGTCCAGGTCGGCAAGGCCGCCTTCACCGCCCGCGCCCGCGAGCAGGAACAGCCGCCGCCCGGCGAGGACGCCGACCCCGACTGGCCCAAGAAGCTCGTCGAGATCGTCGCGACGGGCATGGCCGGCGAGGTGTTCCAGGCCCGCGCCAACGACAAGTGTCGGACCTGCCCCGTACGTTCGTGCTGCCCCGTCCACGACGAAGGAGGCCAGGTTGGCGACTAGGGCGCGCGCCGGGACGGACGCCGCCGCGGGAGCGCGATGATCACACCGGCGGAGCTGGCGCGGCTCCTGGAGATCCCCGAACCGACCGGCGAGCAGGCCCGCGTGATCGAGGCGCCGCTGGCCCCGATGGCGGTGATCGCCGGTGCCGGGTCCGGCAAGAGCGAGACGATGGCCGCGCGCGTGGTGTGGCTCGTCGCCAACGGGTTCGTCCGCCCCGAACGCGTCCTCGGCCTGACCTTCACCCGCAAGGCCGCCGCCGAGCTCGGCGTCCGCGTCCGCAGGCGGCTCGACGCGCTGCGCGAGGTCCTGCCCGGCGACGAGCTCGAACGGCTCGGCGGCGAGGCCCTGTTCGACGGCGAGCCCATGGTGTCGACCTACCACTCCTACGCGGCCCGCCTGTTCGGCGACCACGCCCTCCGCGAGGCGCTCGAACCGACGATGCGGCTCATCTCACCCGCCGTCGCCTGGCAGATCTGCTCCCGCGTCGTGGACGCCTACAACGGCCCCATGGACCACGTCGACTGGGCGCCCGACACCGTCACCAAGGCCGTCATGGAACTCGCCGGAGACCTGTCGGAGCACCTGCGCACCACCGACGACGTCCGCCGCGTCGGCGCCTGGCTGGACGAGCGGTTCGCCGCGGTGCGCAAACCCCTCAAGGCGCAGCGCGACATCCTCGCCAGGCAGGGCGTCCGCGAGCAGCTCATGCCGCTGGTCGAGGCGTATCACCGGGCCAAGTCCGACCGGGAGGTCATCGACCACGGCGACCAGATGGCCCTCGCCGCGCGGATCGCCTACAGGCACCCCGAGGTCGGGATGATCGAAAGGTCCCGGTTCACCGTCGTCCTGCTGGACGAGTACCAGGACACCAGCCAGGCGCAGCTCGTCCTGCTCACCTCGCTGTTCGCCGGCGGCCACCCCGTCACCGCCGTCGGCGACCCCTGCCAGTCGATCTACGGATGGCGCGGCGCCAGCGCCGGCAACCTCCTCCGCTTCGCCCACGACTTCCCCGCCCAGCCCGCCGCCGGCGCGCGGCGGCCCGTCCCGGCGCCGGTCGTCCAGCTGAGCCGCTCCTTCCGCAACGGCGAGCTGATCCTGGAGGCCGCGGCCCGCGTCCAGGAGGAACTGCGCGCCGACACCACGGCGGTGCCGCGGCTCGTCCCCGGCGCGGGCCGTGAGGGACGCGGCCGCGTCGAGTGCGCGCTGTTCGAGACCGTCGAGGAGGAGGCCGACCGCATCGCCGCGCGCATCGCCGGGCTCATCGCCGCCGACCCCGGCACCGCCCCCGACGGCGGCCCGCGGCCCGAGCCGCTCGCGTACTCCGACATCGCCCTCCTCGCCCGCAAACGCTCCCAGTTCCCGCTGCTCAGGCGGGCCCTGGAGAGCCGCGGCATCCCCGTCGAGGTGGTCGGGCTCGGTGGCCTGCTCACCGTCCCCGAGGTACAGGACGTCGTCGCCACCCTGCGCGCCGTCCACGACCCCACGGCGGGCGCGTCGCTCGCCCGGATCCTCACCGGCCCCCGCTGGCGGCTCGGCCCCCGCGACCTCGTCGCCCTCGGCCGCCGCGCCCGCGCCCTCGCCCAGGAATCCGCCCGCGACGTCAGTCCCGTCCAACAGGATGGTGCCCCACAGGACGGTGCCCCACAGGATGGCGCCCCAGAGGGGGGTGTCTCGGAAGGTGCTGTCTCGGAGGGGGGTGTCGCCGAGGGCGATGATCCCCTGCGGCAGTTGGTCAGCGAGCTCAACCAGGAGACCGGCAGCCTCGTCGACGCCCTCGACGACCTCGGCGACCGCGCCGCGTACTCGCCCGAGGGGTACGGGCGGCTGCGGCGGCTGCGCGACGAGCTGCGCGCCCTGCGCGGCCAGGTCGGGCTGCCGCTGCCCGACCTCGTCGGCGAGGTGGAGCGGGCCCTCGGCCTGGACATCGAGGTCGCCGCCCGGTCCGGGCTCGACCCCGTCACCGCGCGCGCCGACCTGGACGCCTTCATCGGCGCCGCCGCCACCTTCGCCGGCGACGCCGAGGACCCGACGCTCGGCGCGTTCCTCGCCTACCTCAAGGCGGCCGAGACGGAGGAGTTCGGCCTTGAGGCGGGGCGGGTGGGCGAGACCGACAGCGTCAAGCTCCTCACCGTCCACGCGTCCAAGGGCCTGGAATGGCCGGTCGTCGTCGTCCCCGGGCTGTCCTACACGCCGCAGAAGAACGGCGGCCCGGCGAAGGGCTCGATCTTCCCGTCGCCGCCGCAGAACGCCACCCGGTGGACGGCCAACCCGCGCGTCCTGCCGTTCATGCTGCGCGGCGACCGCGCCGACCTGCCCGACCTGAAGGGGCTCGACAAGGACGACCTCGCCGCGTTCGACCAGGCGTGCTCCGAGCGCGACCTGCGGGAGGAGCGCCGGCTGGCCTACGTCGCCGTCACCCGCGCGTCCAGCCTGCTCATCACCACCGGCTACTGGTGGGGCGCGTCGGGCCGCCCGCTCGGGCCGTCGCCGTTCCTGGAGGAGGTCCGGGAGGTGTGCCTGACCGGTGCCGGATCCGTCGCCGTCTGGGCGGACCCGCCCGGCGAGGACGCCGCCAACCCGCTCCTCGCCGACCCCGACGAGGCCCACTGGCCCGCCGGTCCGGGGGAGCGCGGCCGCACCGACGCGACCGCCCGCGAACGGTACGCCGCCGTCGTCGAAGCGGCCCGCATGGTGGAGGACGCGATGGCCGGACGCGCCCGGCACTGGGCCGGCGACGCCGGGCTGTCTGCCGCCGACCGCGGTCGCATGTCGGCGTGGGCGCGCGACGTCGAGCTGCTCCTCGCCGAGCGCGACCGGGGCCGCGGCGGCGACGGGCTCCTCGTCGAGCTGCCCGCCAACCTGTCGGTGTCGGCGCTGGTGTCGCTGGCCCGCGACCCGGCCGGGCTCGCCCGGCAGATCCGCCGGCCCATGCCCCGCCCGCCCGCCCCGTACGCCCGCCGCGGCACCGCGTTCCACGCCTGGCTGGAGAGCCGGTGGGGGCAGCAGCGGCTCCTCGACCCCGACGAGCTGCCCGGCGCCGCCGACGAGGGCGCCGCCGACGACGCCCACCTCGCGATGCTGCGCGAGCGGTTCGAGGAGTCGGAATGGGCCGCGCGGGAGCCCCTCGACATCGAGGTCCCGTTCGAGACCATCATCGGCGACCGGCTCGTCCGCGGGCGCATGGACGCGGTGTTCCGCACGGCCGGCGGCGGCTACGAGGTCGTCGACTGGAAGACCGGCTCGCCGCCGTCCGGCGGCGAGGCGTCATCGGCGTCGGTGCAGCTCGCGGCGTACCGGCTGGCCTGGGCGGAACTGGCGGCCGTGCCCGTCGAGCGGGTCGGCGCCGCGTTCCACTACGTCGGCGCGAACCTCACCGTCCGGCCCGCAGACCTGCTCACCGCAGACGGGCTCGCCGCGCTCCTCGACGGCGTCCCCGCCGCTTGATCCGCGCCCCCCGATCCCCGCCGCCGGACCCGCCGGCCTCCTCCGCCACCCGGCGTGAATGCCTCTGTTCACCGCGCGAGGTTTCAGGGATGATCCGGGCAACCACATCGAGGGAGGCGTACCGGTGACGCATGACGAGAAGGTCGTACGGGAGTTCTCCAAGCAGGCCGCCGGGTTCGCCGACCCCAGGTTGAACGTCGCGCTCACCCTGCACATGGACCGGCTCGTCCGGTTCATGGAGCCGGAGCTGGACCTGGAGGACGTCGTGCTGGAGGTCGCGGCGGGCACCGGTCTCGTCTCCCGCGCGATCGCCCGCCGCGTCCGGCATGTGACGGCGCTCGACCTGACCCCCGCCATGCTCGCCGAGGGCAAGCGCGCCGTCGACCGCTGCGGCGTCACCAACGTCACGTTCACCCACGGCGACGCGACCGTCCTGCCCTACCTCGACCGCTCGTTCACCCTGGTCGTCACCCGCTTCTCCCTGCACCAGGTCGCCGACCCGGCGGCCGTCGTCAAGGAGATGGTCCGGGTCAGCCGCCCCGGCGCCGCCGTGATCATCGCGGATCTCGTCCGCCCGGACGGACTGGACGGCGACCCCGACCGGATCGAGCGGCTCCGCGACCCCTCGCACGGCACCCTGCTCACCGAGGACGGGATCGCCGCGCTCGTCGGCGCGGCGGGCGCCGAGGTCAAGCGGACGGACCGGTTCGACGTCATCCGCCCGCTGGGGCCGTGGCTGGAGCTCGCGCAGACGCCCGCGGACACCGCCGCGCTGATCCGCCGCGAGTTCGAGGACGAGCTGACCGGCGGCCCCGCGACCGGCATGCGGCCCAGCCGGGTCGACGGCGAGCTGTGTTTCACCCACTCGTACCTGTTCCAGCACGCCATCGCGGGGTGATCTGCGGTTCGTGCTGACGTTTCGCCGGCCTCGGTGGAGCACGGCGGGTTTTTCGAGCAAACGTTCGACGATGATCGCTCGTATGTTCTAGGTTGTCCGCCATGGGTTCAACCAACGTGCGGTCCCTCGATCGCGAGCCGGCCGCGCTGGCGATGCGCATCGGCGTCGTCGCGGCCGAGGCCGCCCTCGCCACCTTCGCCCGCAACCTGGACCTCGACGACCTCGAAGGCGGCGTCGACTTCCAGGGTGCCATCGGCCCCGCCGAATGGCCGGTCTTCTCCCTCGTCATCGACACGCTCGCGGCGGCCGACCCCGGCGACCGGCGGCCCCTCGACGAGCGCCGCGCCGACGCCCTCAACGATCTGGCCCGCATCTGCATGGCGGCCAAGAACAGCGCCGGGGGCGTCGGCGCCGCCTGAGAACGCGGGGTGAATTCCGGTGTGAGTTCCGGCGTGAGTTCCGGGGCGGGGAGCGGGAAACGCGGCAATCGGGGTGCCGTGGGACGAGCCGGGCGGCGTCCGAGCCCATCGCGGCCCGAGCGCGGGCGCCGCCTTCCCCGCTCTACCGGCCGAGGTCGCCGAGGCGGACCTTGCCCGTGCTGGTGCGCGGCAGGGCGTCGACGAAATGCACGTCCCTCGGAGCCTTGTAGCGGGCGAGATGATCCTTGACGTAGGACTTCAGGTCGTCCACGGTCACCCGCCCGCCCGGCGCGCGCACCACGTACGCGGCCAGGCGCTGACCGAACCTCTCGTCCTCGACCCCGGTCACCGCGACGTCGGCGACGCCCGGATGCCCGGCGAGCAGGTCCTCCACCTCGCCCGGGAACACGTTCTCCCCGCCTGAGACGATCATGTCGTCGGCGCGGCCGTCGACGAACAGGCGGCCCGCCCCGTCGAAATGGCCGAGATCGCCCGTGCCCGTCAGACCGTCCCGGACCCGCCTCTCACCGCCCCCGGTGTAGCCCGCGAACCGCAGCCCGCCGCCGGTGTGGATCTCGCCGGTCTCGCCTGCGGGCAGCTCGCGGCCGTCCTCGTCCAGGATCCGGACGGTCAGCCGCAGCGAAGGCTTCCCGGCCGTGCCCGGCGCGTCCCGGAGGTCCCGAGGTGTCGCGATCGTGGCCCAGCCCGTCTCCGTCGCTCCGTACACGTTCACCAGGACGTCGCCGAACGCGTCCATGAACGCCTCCGACAGATGCGGGTGCAGCGCCGATCCGCCGCAGACGACCGCGCGGAGGGAGGGCTGTGTAGTTCTGTTCTCCTTGTCTTGCTTGTTCTGTGCGTCCAGGATTCGCTCCAGCATCGCCGGTACCGCGACCAGTGCCCCCGCCTCCCGGTCCTCGATCGCCTGAAGGGTCTCGGACGGGTCGAAGCGGCGCGACAGCACCAGCGGCATCCCCATCCCAAGCCCCACGATCGCGTACGCGAATCCCAGGACGTGGAAGAGCGGCGGCGCGATCACGATCGGCGCACCGGAGCGGACCGGAACGCGCATCATGTGGGTCAGCGCCACCGGCAGCAGGGCGCCGAGCGAAAGGTCGTGGCGGGCGCCTTTCGGCGTGCCCGTCGTCCCGGAGGTCATCACGATCACCCTGCTCGTGCTCTTGGGGATCAGTGGGTGCGGGGTTGTCGACGCCGCCAGGTCGTCGATGGTCTCGTGCGCGCTTTCCTTCGCGGTGTTCCAGGCCAGGATGCGGTGGCCTTTGAAAGACTCGTCCACGACCGAGGTGAACTCCTCGTCGTGGATGAGCAGTCCGATATGTTCGCGCTCGGTGACCTGGTTCAGTTGCCTGGCCGAGAAGTCGGTGTTGAGCAGCACGACGTCGGTTCCCAGTCTGGTCGACGCCAGGACCGCTTCTATGAATCCCCTGTGGTTGCGGCACAGGATTCCGATTGCCTTCGTGGTCGCATGCGAGGGCGCCGGCAAGCGAGTCCGCAGGGCCGTTGCCAGGGAAGCCGCTCTCTCTTCTAGGTCCGAGTAGGTAAGGGTTCCCTTTTCGTCGATCAGAGCCGTCCGGTGGGGGAATCGCAGCGCCGACATCGCTCCGAGCGTGGCGGGGACCGGGCCGAAACGCAGATAAGGGAACGGCAGGCGAATCGCCCTGTCCGGGCGGACCGGACTCAGCGCTCCTGTGTCCAGGACGGCTCGGGCCGTCCGCGCTCCCAGACTCGCGTACGAACGTACCTGGTCTAGTAGCAGCACGGAACCTTTCCTCTCCTGTTGTGCGTGCGGGGCGGGGTGTGTGTGCGGGGTGGGGGTCGGCTGAGGTTTTCTTTTCTCGGTATCGGTGTTGTTTTTGTGGGTGGGGGGTTGAGGTGCCTTCCGCAGGTGTGTGCGTCTGCTTTCGTTGTTGCTTCTTGCTGTCAGGTGGTTGCGCTTGCGGGCTTCTGGTGTTTTGTTCTTCTGGTTGTTTGGCTTGGTTCTGTCTTCTGTTCTGTTCTTAGTTTTTGGGTGCTTGGTCGGCTGGGGGAGGGGGTTGGATGGGGGGCCGGGCTTTTCCCTTTTGATCTTTGTTGTGTCTCATTTGTCTCTTGGATTTTCTGGTCCCCTTTTATATTATTAGAGAGTCTTCTTCGGCATGGGGGGTGAGGGTGTGGTGGGGGGTCTCGCGGATGGTGGTGAGTGGGCGGGGCGTGGGTGGTTTCCGCCGGGGCCTCAGCTCGCCGTTTGCCTTTCCGGTGGACGGGAGCGCCTTTCCGATCTTTCTGACGGTGAGCTCCTGGAGGTCGCTGCGGCCGCGCGTCGCCAGACCGCGTGGGCGCAGGCCCGCGAGCTGGCCGCGATCGCCGAGCTGACCCGGCGGCGTACCTCGGACGAGAGGGAGCCCGATCATCGGATCCTCTCGGCCCGCGAGTCGGTGACGGAGGAGGTCGCCACCGCCCTGGTGGTCACCGGCAACACGGCGGCCACGCTGGTCCACGTCGCCGAGCGCCTCGCGACGGAGCTTCCCGGCACGCGCCGGGCGCTCGAAGCCGGTCATATCGACATGGCCAAGGCGCGTGTCATCTGTGACGGCTCCGAACGGCTCCCCGAAGGCGTCGCCGCGCAGGTCGAGACCGCCGTGCTGGACAAGGCCCCCGGCCAGACGGCCGGGCAACTGCGCCGCAGGCTGAAACGGATCGTCCACCGCCTGGCGCCCGAGGCCGTCGACGAGCGCAGGAAAGAAGCCGTCACCCGGCGCCGCCTGGCGCTGTGCGAGACGCCCGACGGCACCGCAGACCTCTCCGTGCTGGACCTGACACCCGAGGACGCCCAGGCCGTCTACAACAAGATCAGTGCCGCCGCGCGCGGAATCAAGGACGACGGTGACGCCCGCACTCTCCACCAGATCCGTGCGGACCTGGCCGTGCGCCTCCTCCAGGGAGCCGACCTGCCCGGCGCCGTCCGCGACGTGCTCAACCCGTCCGGCGCACCCGACGCGGCACCCGACGCAGCCCCCCTCACGCAGACAGAATCCTCCGGAGACGGCGACGCCGCCGTCGAGGCCCTGGCGGACACGGTCGGGATGCGGCTCGCGCATGTCGAGCGCGTGACCTCACGCGCCAGCCTGCGCGGGGCCCTGGAACGGACGGTGCGGGGCATCCACGAGGAACTCGCCGAACGGCGCGAGGCGTTCTGCCGGGGCTCGGACGCCGAGCACGGCCGCACCGCCCACCGTCCCCCGGCCGCGATGCGGCGGGAAGTGCAGGCGCGGCACGCCACCTGCGTCTTCCCCACCTGCAACCGGCGGTCACAGCACTGCGACCTCGACCACACGACACCGTGGCGGCCCGGGATCACCTGCCGGTGCAACCTCGCCCCGCTGTGCAGACGGCACCACCGCACCAAGCAAAGCCCCGGATGGGGGCTCCACCAGCTCTGGCCCGGCCTCCTCGTCTGGATCACCCCGTCCGGTGGCTGGAAAATAGTCCGACCCGAACGGCAGTGAGACAGTTAGTGTCCTGGCATGTCTGAGCACGTTGCCGTGACGGCGGACGACCTCGACCGCGTTGTCCAACTCTCCCTCGCCACCCTCCGCCGGGCACCGGCCTCGGCATGGGACGCCAACGCCGGATCCCTCCAATGGGACTGCTGGGAGACCGTCGAGCACCTGAGCGACGACCTCTTCGCCTACGCCGCGCAACTCGCCCCGAGGACACCGCCCCTCAAGAACGAGATCCCCTTCATCTGGGAACGGCGGCGGCCCGGCGGACCCGCCAACGCCATCCACGCCGACCGGAAAGCGGGTCCCGCCGGTCTGCTGCAGGTCCTCGAATCGTGCGGCGGCTTCCTCGTGGCCATGGTCCGCCTCACACCACCGCACGTCCGTGCCTACCACGGCTTCGGTGTGTCGGACGCGGCGGGATTCGCCGCGATGGGCATCGTCGAAACACTCGTGCACACCCACGACCTCGCCGAAGGACTCGGCCTCCCCTGGAACCCGCCCGCCGACCTGTGCGCGAAAGTTCTCACCCGCCTCTTCCCGGACGTCCCCACCGGCGCGGAACCGTGGCCCACCCTCCTTTGGGCGACCGGACGTGCCGAACTTCCCGGCCATCCCCGCCGAACCCAGTGGCGCTGGTACGGGACGCCTCAGGGCGACCTCAACTGAGGTAGTGGAAAGTGGGCGGTGGATGCATCAGGAAGTTCTGGTGCGAGATGTTCCACGCGTAGGCGCCCGCCATGGTGAACGCCAGGACGTCACCCGGTGCGAGCGGCGGCACCGGGACGTTCCGCGCCAGGACGTCCTTAGGGGTACAGAGCTGGCCCACCAGGGTCGCCGTCATCGTGGTGCCGTGCGGACGCGTCAGGACGGTGAAGGGCTGGTCGTGTCCCTTGGCCGCAGGCGTGCGCAGATGGTGGGTGCCGCCGCGCAACACGACGAAGGTCTCGCCGCGTGTGGTCTTCACGTCGAGGACATCGGTGACGTACCAGCCGTGATAGGCGGTGATGGCACGGCCGGGTTCGACGCGCAGGGTGCCTTGGGGGAGGGCCGCGCCGTAGGCGTGCCAGTCGAAGCGGGCGTCGGGCTCCGCGTAGTCGACGGCCATGCCGCCGCCGATGTTGACCTCGGGGTCGGCCACGTCAAGGGCACGCAGCCAGGGCAGCGCCCAGTCGGTGATCTTCCGGGCGAGGTCGGCCATCGTCGATGCGTCGAGACCGGACGCCAGGTGCGCGTGGACGCCGCGCAGGCGCAGGTGGGGCGTTCCGGCGAGGTGACGGGCACAGTCCGTCAGAGCGTCCTCGTCCATGCCGAACGGGCCGCTCATGGAGAGCACCGCGTTGGGGGTCGTGATGGGGAGATTGGCACGCAGTAGTACGTCTGCGGGGCCGAGCGCGGCGAGACGGGCGAGTTCGTGGGGACTCTCCACGTGGATGCGGTCGACGTCCAAGGCGAGGGCGAGAGCCAGTTCCTCATCGGTTTTGCCGGGGCCACCGAACGCGATGCGGGCCTGTGGGAGAACGTCGCGGACGTGGGTCAGCTCACCACCCGACGACACCTCGACACCGTCCACGTGAGGTGCGATGGCACGCAGGATCTCCGCGTCCGGGTTGGCCTTGGCGGCGTAGAACAGTTCTGTCGCGCCCAGGGCTGAGCGAATGTCGCGCGTGTGGTCGGCCAGGCCACGGAGGTCGTACACGTAGGCGGGATAGCGGTCCAGAGCACGGATGTAGTCGAGGTTCATGGCGCCAAGGGATTTAGGGTCGGGACGTAGGTCGCGGTGCGGTCGGCGGTGCGCGCCCAGCGTGTGCGCAGATTCGCCTTCGCGGGCAGCGGTACGCCGGAGAGCAGTGCCCTGATCTGCGGGTGGGCTCCGTAGGGGACGAAATGGGCGCGGGCGGTGGGCCACAGGGCGCCGTCCAGGCACGGATGACGGTCGGCCACCGCCGCCGCGACCTCCATGAGGTGGTTGACCACCAGGCAGTAGAGGACGCGGTTCCAGCCGTGATCGGGCGCATAGGTGAGTGCTTCGGCGACCCGTGGGGGAAGCGCGCCGAGATCCCAGCGGCCCGAGGTCAGCTTCGTGCCCTCCAAGTCGCGGAACGCGGCGTGCACGGGCATGCCGTTTCCGTCCACACAGATGAGGACGTTCTGCAGATGGGGTTCGAGGACGACGCCATGGTCCAGATAGGCGCGAAGCACCGGCGGCGCCACGTGGGCCACATAGGCGTCCCACCAGGCAAGGGCGCCGTCGGGTGTCGCAAGGACGGGCAGGTCCGTGAGGAACGTGCTGTAGGGGTCGGCCAAGGCGCCCGCTAGGAGCGGTGTGCCGGGGAGGGCTTTGACGCCCTGGCGAAGGATCACGCCCAAGCCCTCGTACAGGCGCTGGTCCGCGAGCGTGGTGCTGCGGTAGGCGGGCTCGGAGAGGAGCGTCGCGCCGAGGGTCGTGAACAGGGGTGGAAGCAGCTCGTTGAGGGCGATCGTCCCCGCGAGTTCGTACCAGGCGTTCTTACGGACGCAGTTGGTGATGCGCACGTCCAGGCTGAACTTGCAGAACATGTCCGCGTCCGGGAGGTACACCGTCCGGACGGAGGACGTGGGCAGTGCCTCGGTCTCGGATGGACCCAGGTCGATGATGAGCCCGTTCGCCAGAGCGTGGCGTAGAAGGGGACGATCCGAGAGCAGTGAGAGCTGCCATGGATGGACGGGAAGGAGCTTGTGCCCCGGGGGAACTGCCGGGCCGCCCAGGGTCGTGAAGGCGTCGGTGTCCCCTTCCTCGGCGACGATGTCATTCCTTACGGCGAGCCAATGCGGGTGGAGGCGTGCCCTGGTCTCCGGTGCGTACTGGAGCCAGTCGGACGGTTCTCCCTGGCGCGCCTTGGGGGACGGGTGGAAGCGGTGGCCCGCGACGAGGGACTGTTCGGACGCGACGTACCGGCCGTCCTCAGGGCGGGGAGCGCTCCGGGCGGCGATGATGGCGGCCAGGGCTGTGTTGCTGTCACCCACCTGCGTGAGGAACTCGGGATTGGGACACCCTGTCGCCAGCTCCAGCTCCCCGGCCACCAGGCTGGCCAGGCGCTCCCAGGACGCGGGGACCCACTCCTCCTCCCGCTGCTCCTCGAACGGCGGCTCCAGGCGGTACGTCGCCGCCGGCGGGCGGGCGAGACCGGCCCGCAGGACCACCCCGGCGCGCGGTAGCCGCATGACGAGACGCCCGTCACCGGGCCACAGCTGGTGCTCGGGCGCGCAGACCTCACGGACGAGGCAGTTCAGCAGCGCGGTCGAAGTGGCGTCGCCGGCGGCGATGGCCGGGGTCGTGGCCGGGTCGCTGAGGAGCACGTGAAGTCCCGTCAGTGTTGTTTTGGGAGCACGGTGTTGTTTGGGAGCACAATGTTGTTCTGGCTGTGCGGTCGAGGTGGGCGACGTCGGCTCTGTCAGGGGCACTCGGTGTCCCTGAGGTAGTTCGGGCCCGGCGGGCCGTAGTGCTTGTTGATGTCGGCGGCGCCGGTCCGGGCCTTGTCGACGAGGGTCCCGGCGGTGACCATGGCCTTGGCCGGCAGCGTCTCGGCGTCCAGCGTCCGGGCGCGCAGGAAGCCGTCACCGGGCCCGAGGGCGGCGTCCAGCCGCGCGCGGATCAGGGCGCGGCCCACGGGCCACGGCAGCAGGCCCCGCTCCGCGAGCCCGAGGGCCGGCGCGGCGGCGCACAGGTGCAAGGTGATCGTGACGAAGACCCGGGCCAGCGCCTCTCGGTCCCCGGTCGTCATGCGCCGGTCGACCAGATCCCGGGGATCGCTCCCCGGGACGGGCGGAATCCGCTCGCGGAGCACGGCGGGGTCGATGAGCGCGCCGTCGTTGTCCTTGAGAAGAAGACGCAGCGGACCGTCGTCGAGGACGAGCGCGACGTTCTGCTGGTGCGCCTCCAGCGCGACGCCGTACTGGAACAGCGCGACGTTCCAGGAGAACAGCGCGGACAGGTAGGCGCCGAAGAGCTCCTCGACGTCCCAGCGTTCGATGACGTGACCGCCGTCCGGTGACCGGGCGAGCAACGCCGCGACGGGGACGACGTGCGCGCGCGCCGTCTCGGCTGGGAATCGCCGAACGAGATAGCCCAGCAGTGGAGAGTGCGCGTGCCCGTAGGTCTGCTCGTCCGCCAGGAGCACGGGAAGCTTCTCCCGTTCGAGGACGCGGCGCAGGATCCGCTCGACCAGCGCCCCGTCCGGCAGCGTGCCCGGAACGATCGTCCTGCGATTCCGCAGGCCGAGCGTGCTCGTCGGCAACGGCATCTTCAGGTGGTCGAGCGGGGCCGCCGCGACCGTGCGCATCGACAGGGTGGGCGCGACCTGGAGGTAGCGCTCCGGGGCGACGGTCACGCCGGGCTGCCTGCGCACCATGGGAACCGCCAGGGGATGCACAGGGAACATCGCGTCGTCTGTGCGCAGCCCCACGTCGGACGGGTCAGGCCACCACGTCGGCCGCTCGCCCGTCAGTGACGCGTTCGGTACGGCGGCCCAGGCCAAGGGGAAGGCGGGGCTGAACTCGGGCGCGTAGCGGCTGAGATCGGCCTTGCTCAGCCCCGTACGGCTCTGGCTCGCCGGGTGGACGGGATGGTGCGTGAAAGCGGCGAGCGTCTCGTAGAACGTCCCCGGCCCCCTCCGCAGCTCGTCCGGTATCCGCGCGAGATGGCGGTGGACGGCCGGCCGCGCCTCCTCGTGGAGCCGCGCCGTAGCCAGAGCGTCCAGGCACTCCCGTTCGAAGGCCGCCACGTCGTCGTACGGATCCGCGAGCGCGCGCACGGCCGTGAACACGTCGCCGAGGCGCAGCGGCTGCGTCCGGTCGACGAGCAGTTCCGACAGGAAGGGCGGATCGGCGGCCACGAGCCTCACGGGACGGCCCGGAAGGTTCAGAATCCGCCTGCCGGGGTCGACGAGGCCGCGCAGGCACGCGTAGTCCTCGCGCAGGAGCGCGTCCAGAACCCGCGCCGCCAGCGACCCCTCGATCCCGGTCACGCGATGGTCCAGTCGTGGGCGGCACGGAAGCGGGCCAGCGCCGCCTCCACCTCCCCGGGCCCGGGTCCGATGGCGCGGACCGTCCCCAGATAGTCGCGGTTCGTGCGGGTGAGGGCGATGGTCTCGCCGACGCCGCGCTGCGGCCGGTACGCCAGCCGCACCGGCCCGTCCTCCAGCTCCAGGGGGCCCGGCGCCGCGGTCAGCGTCCCGGACCGGCCCGCGATGATCGGCTCGGCCACCGCGTGCCGGCGCGGCCGCGGGACGAGCGGTTCCAGCCGCTCGCCCAGATGGACGCGCAGGATCTGCTCGAACAGCGGCACGCCGAGCAGGTCCGCCAGCAGGAAGTCGCAGTGGTCGCCGATCAGCCGGTAGTTCACCTCGATGATCCGGGCCCGGCCCTCGTGGACGACGAACTCGGTGTGGCACGCCCCGAAGCCCACGCCCAGCGCCTCCAGTTGCGCGAGGACCTGCGGGGTCTCCGGCGGCGGCGGGGCCCATTCCAGACGCTCCTCGACGAAGAACGGCGGCGGCGACACCCGCGTCCGGAACGACCCGAGGACGCGCAGCTCGTGCCCGTCCCCGAGGGTCTCCAGTGTGTGCAGCGCGCCCGGGAGGTACTCCTCGGCCACCAGCGGGTCGCCCCGGCGGGAAGCGATCTCCGCGCGGCGGGCGGCCAGCTCGGCGGCGTCCCCGACGAGGAACACGTCCTCGCTGGCCACCCCTTCGCGGGGTTTCAGGACGAGCGGGTAGGGCGCGTCCGGCGGCACGCGGGCCGCGTCCGCCGAGAAGACGGGGTCCAGGCCGGCGAGGTGGCGGCGGGTCAGGGCCTTGTTCTTCGCCCGGGTCGCCGCGCGCCAGTCCTTGCCGGGGAGCCCGAAGTACGCCGCGGCGAGCGCGGCGGGGGCCTGAAGGAAATCGCTGTTGGAGAAGATCGCGGTGGGCGCGTCGACGCCCGTCCACGTGGAGATCCGGTGGATGATGTCCCGGTAGTCGGAGACGTCGCATTCGACGACCGGTCCATCGTGGGAGCCCGCGTGCGCGGCGGGACGGTCGGTGAGGAGCACCGCGCCGAGGCCCAGGCGGGCGGCGGCGGGCAGGAATCCGTGCGTCACCGAGTCGGTCGCCTTTCCGGCGACGACATGGAGAGAGGCGGCCACGGTCGGCCTTTCCAGTGAGTGAGGTAAGCCTTGCCTAACTCGAAGTGTCACCATAGTGGCCGTGGCACGGACCGCAGGCAAGAACGATCGCATCGCGTGTCCCGCCCCGTCCGCCGATCCGCCAGGATGGGCCCATGGATCTCGTGGACCACTGGGTGGCCCTCGCCGGGCCGCAGGCCCGCCACATCGGCGTGGAACTGGACGGCCGCTACGGCGAACCGCATCGCCGCTACCACACCCGTGAGCACCTCGTCGCCGTCCTCGACCTGGTGGACGAGCTCGCCGGGCACGCCGCCGACCCCGACGCGGTCCGGCTCGCCGCCTGGTTCCACGACGCCGTCTACGACCCGCAGCGCGCCGACAACGAGGAGCGCAGCGCCCGCCTCGCCGCCCGCATGCTCGCCGACACCGACCTCCCGCCCGCGGTCGTCGAGCGGGTCGTCCGGCTCGTCGAGCTGACCGCCGCGCACGACCCGCGGGAGGACGACCGCGACGGCCGGGTGCTGTGCGACGCCGACCTCGCGATCCTCGGCGCGGACCCCGCCCGGTACGCCGCCTACACCGCGGCCGTCCGGGAGGAGTACGCGTTCGTCCCCGAAGAGATCTACCGCGCCGGACGGGCCGAAATCCTCAACGGCCTCCTCGCGCTGCCCGCCCTGTTCCACACGCCCGAGGCCAAGACGCGGTTCGAGGAACGCGCGCGCCACAACGTCCAGACCGAACTCGTGCTCCTGGCCGGCTGAGAATTGCCAGCCCGCTGAGAATTGCGGAGGGCGGATGGTCCCCTCCGCAAGCAGATCCTTTACAGTGCCTTGACAGTACGACGTGCAAAGGGGCATGCAGGTGAACGACGTAGTCGCGTACATCCAGGCGGACAGGGACCGTTTCGTCGCCGATCTCAAGGAGTGGCTGGCGATTCCCTCGATTTCCGCCGACCCCGCGCACAGCGGGGACGTGCGGCGCTCGGCGGACTGGCTCGCCTCCTACCTGCGCGGCCAGGGCTTCCCGACGGTGGAGGTCTGGGAGACGCCGGGGCTGCCCGCCGTGTTCGCCGAATGGCCCGCCGCCGACCCGGACGCGCCGACCGTCGTCGTGTACGGCCACCACGACGTCCAGCCCGTCGAGCCGCTCGACGAATGGGACACCGACCCGTTCACGCCCATCGAGAAGGACGAGCGGCTCATCGGCCGCGGCACGTCCGACGACAAGGGCCAGATCTTCTTCCACACCCTCGGCGTCCGCGCCGCGCTCGCCGCGTCCGGCTCCGACGCCCCGCCCGTCACGATCAAGCTCCTGGTCGAGGGCGAGGAGGAGTCGGGCTCGGTGCACTTCGCCGACCTGCTGCGCGAACACCGCGACCGGCTCGCCTGCGACGCCATCGTCATCAGCGACACCACGATGTGGGCGGCGGACGTCCCGTCGATGTGCACCGGCATGCGCGGCCTCGGCACGGCCGAGGTGACGCTGCGCGGCCCGTCCTCCGACCTGCACTCCGGCTCGTTCGGCGGCGCCGTCCCCAACCCGCTGCACGCCATGGCCTCGCTCCTGGCCGCGCTGCACGACGCCGACGGCCGCGTCACCCTCCCCGGCTTCTACGACGACGTCGTCCCGCTGACCGACGAGGAGCGCGCCCTGTTCGCGCGGCTCCCGTTCGACGAGGCGCAGTGGCTGCGGACCGCCGGCGACAGCCGCGCCGCGCACGGCGAGCGCGGCTACACCACCCTGGAGCGGATCTGGGCCCGGCCCACCGCCGAGATCAACGGGATGTGGGGCGGGCACACCGGCCCCGGCCCCAAGACGATCGTGCCCCGCGAGGCGCACGCCAAGGTCTCCTTCCGGCTCGTCGCCGGGCAGGACCCCGGGAAGGTGCAGGAGGCGTTCCGGGCCTGGGTCGCCGAGCACACCCCGGCGGGTATCGAGGCGGACGTGCACATCCCCGGCGGCGGCGTCCGGCCCTGCTTCTCCCCGCTCGGCTCCGCCGGCGTCAGCGCCGCGCGCCGCGCCATGGAGCGCGCGTTCGGCCGCGAGATCCTGTTCACCCGCGAGGGCGGCAGCGGCCCGGAGGCCGACCTCGCCGACATCCTCGAGGCGCCGCTGGTGTTCGTCGCGGTCGGGCTCAACGACGACCGGATCCACGCGCCCAACGAGAAGGTCGAGATCCCGCTGCTGCTGAAGGGCGCCGAGGCGGCCGCGTACCTGTGGGAAGAGTTCGCCGCCGCGCTGCGCTGAACCTGAGGCATGCAGAGGGGAGGGCCTCGTTGGTGAAGGACGGCCCGCTGGAAACGCCGGTGCTCGCGCGCGGAACCCTGGACCGGGTCGCGCTCAACCGCCGCGACGACGACTGGCTCGTGGCGGCCTGGGCCGACCCGCGCACGCGCGTCCTCGTCGTGCGGGACGGGCAGTGCCCGGTGGTGTTCGAGCCCACGCCGGCGCTGGTGTTCGTCCCGCCGGCGCAGGCGCCGGGCGGCGACCGGTGGCTGCTCGGCGTGGACGGCGACGGCATCGCCTACTTCGGCGTGGCCGGGCCGCCGCCCGCCATCGAGGCCGCCGAGCCCGCCGGGCTGCGGCGGGTCGGGGCGCTGCTCGGCGACCGGGACTCGGGGCTGCTCACGCACGTCGTCGCGCTGGAGAACTGGCACGCCCTCCACCGGTTCTGCCCGCGCTGCGGCGCCGAGACGGAGGTCGCCTCGGCCGGCCACGTGCGGGTCTGCCCGCGGGACGGCTCGCAGCACTTCCCGCGCGTCGACCCCGCCGTCATCATGCTCGTCACGGACGCGGCGGACCGGATCCTGCTGGCCCGCGGGCCGCAGTGGCCCGCCGACCGCCGCTCCGTCCTCGCCGGGTTCGTCGAGCCCGGCGAGTCGCTGGAGCAGGCCGTCGTGCGCGAGGTCGCCGAGGAGGTCGGGCTCGCCGTCCGCGACGTCCGCTACGCGGGCAGCCAGCCGTGGCCGCTGCCGCGCAGCCTGATGGTCGGCTTCACCGCCACCGCCGACGGGAACGTTCCGCTGCGCCCCGACCCCGAGGAGATCCTCGACGCCGCCTGGTACACCCGCGACGAGCTGCGCGCCGCCATCGACGCGGGCGACATCGTCGCGCCGGGTCCGCTGTCCATCGCGGCGCAGCTCATCATGCGCTGGTACGGCGGCGAACTGCCCAACATGCCCGCCTTCTGAGCCGGCCTGCTGACGCGTGTGGCGCTTGCCTGGCTTCCTCTGACGGGTGCTGCTCAGCTCTCCAGTGCCAGCTCCGCCAGGTGGCGCTTGACCTCCTTGGCGCTCGGGTTCGTGAGCACCACGCGATCGCCGATGGTGACGGTGGGGACCGTCTGGTTGCCGCCGTTGACGCTCATCACGAAGTCGGCCGCGGCGGGGTCGCGCTCGATGTCGACCTCGACCATCTCGATGCCGTCCCGCGCGAGCTGGCTCTTCAACCTGCGGCAGAAGCCGCACCAGGTGGTCGTGTACATGGTGAGCTGCTGCCCGGTCGGGCCCTTGGCACGTTCGGTGGTCGGCGTCGCCATCGGTGCGTCGTCTCCCTCGTTCGTTCGATCCCTGCGTCGATCGCGCCTGTCGTCGATCACGCCTATCGAAGAACAGCGCGGGCCGGTCTGTCATTCCGGCGGGCCCGGCCGGACGCGCCGC
The DNA here is from genome assembly GCF_900659635.1 of Actinomadura roseirufa. Taxonomy (GTDB): domain Bacteria; phylum Actinomycetota; class Actinomycetes; order Streptosporangiales; family Streptosporangiaceae; genus Spirillospora; species Spirillospora roseirufa. The sequence continues at coordinate 40,275 of NZ_CAACVB010000038.1, forward strand.
CTCCTGCTGCAAGGATGGGGGGATGATGGCTGAGGCGGTGCTGGAGGGGCTCGACCCCGACCAGCGGGCGGTCGCGGAGGCGGTGCGCGGCCCGGTATGCGTGCTGGCCGGAGCCGGTACGGGCAAGACGCGCGCCATCACCCACCGCATCGCCTACGCGGCGCTGTCGGGGGTCGTCGCGCCGCAGCGCGTCCTGGCCGTGACCTTCACCACACGCGCCGCGGGAGAGCTGCGGGCCCGGCTGCGCCAGCTCGGCGTCCCCGGCGTCCAGGCCCGCACGTTCCACGCGGCGGCGCTGCGCCAGCTGACCTACTTCTGGCCGCGCGTCATCGGCGGCGAACCCCCGAAGATCATCGAGTCGAAGATCGGCCTGGTCGCGGACGCGGCGCGCGCGTGCCGGCTCTCCCTCGGCCGGACCGAGCTGCGCGACGTCGCGAGCGAGATCGAGTGGTCGAAGGTCACCCAGCGCCGGCCCGAGGACTACGCCGCCGCGATCGCGACCTCGGGCCGCCGGCCGCCCGCCGACATCGTCGACGTCGCCCGCGTCTACGCGATGTACGAGCAGCTGCGGCGCGAGCGGAACCTGCTCGACTTCGAGGGGATGCTGGAGCTGACGGCGGCCGTGCTCACCGAGCACCGCGAGGTCGCGGGCCAGGTCCGGGAGCAGTACCGGCACTTCGTCGTCGACGAGTTCCAGGACGTCAACCCGCTCCAGAAGCTGCTGCTCGACACCTGGCTCGGCGACCGCGACGACCTGTGCGTGGTCGGCGACCCGAACCAGACCATCTACTCCTTCACCGGCGCGAGCGCGTCCCACCTGCTGGACTTCACCCGCGACCACCCCGGCGCGACGGTCGTCGAGCTGGTCCGCGACTACCGCTCCACGCCGCAGGTCGTGCGGCTGGCCAACGGCGTCATCGGGCAGGCGAAGGGCGGCCACCCGCTCCACCTCGTCGCGCAGCGCCCGGACGGCCCCGAGCCGGTGTTCACCCAGTACGACGACGAGGTCGCCGAGGCCGACGACACCGCGCGGCGCGCCCGCAAGCTGATCGACGAGGGCGTCCCCGCCCGCGAGATCGCGATCCTGTACCGGATCAACGCCCAGTCCGAGGCGTACGAGGCGGCGCTCGCGGCGGCGGGCGTCCCCTACGTCCTGCGCGGCGCCGAGCGGTTCTTCGAGCGGCCCGAGGTGCGCGAGGCCGTGGTGCGGCTGCGCGGCGCCGCGCGCGCCGGCGCCGACGCCGAGACCGACGGCACCGGGCTGATCCTGACCGTCCGGCACGTCCTGTCCGGCGCGGGGTTCTCCGACCGGCCGCCGGAGGGCGCCGGCGCGGCCCGCGCCCGCTGGGAGTCGCTCGCCGCGCTGGCCCAGCTCGCCGAGGACATGGCGGCCGACGACCCGCGCGCCGGGCTGCCGGAGTTCGTCGCCGAGCTGGAGGAGCGCGCCGCGGCCCAGCACGCGCCGCCGCTGGAGGGCGTCACGCTCGCGTCGCTGCACGCCGCCAAGGGACTGGAATGGGACGCGGTGTTCCTCGCCGGCCTCACCGACGGCATGCTGCCGATCGTCTACGCCGAGACGCCCGCGCAGTTGGAGGAGGAGCGCAGGCTCCTGTACGTGGGCATCACCCGCGCGCGGGTCCACCTGGGACTGTCGTGGTCGCTGTCGCGCTCGCCAGGCGATTCGCGCAGGCGCCGCCCGTCCCGCTTCCTGGACGGCCTCACCGGCGGGGCCGCGACGCCCGCCCCGCCCCGCGCCGAGCGGACGCGGCGGCGCGCCGCGAAGGGACCCCAGCCGTGCCGGGTGTGCGGCCGTCCGCTGACCGCCGCCGTCGAACGCAAGCTGGGCCGCTGCGAGGACTGCCCGTCGGAGCTGAACGAGGACCTGCTCGTCGCGCTCAAGGAATGGCGCGCCAAGGTGTCGGAGGAGCAGCGGATCCCCGCCTACGTCGTGTTCACCGACGCGACGCTCCAGGCCATCGCCGAGCACGCCCCCGGGTCGCTGGAAGAACTGGCCCGCATCCCCGGCGTCGGCAAGGTCAAGCTCGACCGCTACGGCGAGACCGTCCTCGGCCTCTGCGGCGCGTGACCGTCCCGTTCCGCCCCTCGGCTGCCTTCCGCCCGGGTGAGACACCGATCACAGGGGACGATAGGGAAGACTGGCCGCTGTGAAGGAGTCTCTGAAGTCACTGCTGGACCTGCTGGACCTGGAGCAGATCGAGAACAACATCTTCCGCGGGCGCAGCCCCGACGACCGCCAGCAGCGGGTCTTCGGCGGCCAGGTCGCCGGCCAGGCGCTCGTCGCCGCCGGCCGCACCGTCCCGGTGAACCGGCCCGTGCACTCCCTGCACGCCTACTTCATCCGGCCCGGCGACCCGCTCGTCCCGCTCGTCTACACCGTCGAGCGGGTCCGGGACGGGCGGTCCTTCACGACCCGCCGGGTGAAGGCCGTCCAGCACGGTCAGACGATCTTCACGCTGTCCGCGTCCTTCCAGATCACCGAGGACGGTCCCGCCCACCAGGCGGACATGCCGGACGCGCCGGAGCCGGAGACCCTGCCGACGTTCCTGGAGCGCCTCACCCCGCTGTTCGGCGAGGCCCGCGCCCGCGAGTTCGCCGAGAGCCGCCCCTTCGACATCCGGCACGCGACGCCGCTGACCTGGGAGGCGGCCAAGGACCCCTCGCTCGCCACGCCGGTGTCGGCGGTCTGGCTCAAGGTCGACGGCGACCTGCCCGACGACCCGCTCCTGCACGTGTGCCTCATGACGTACGCGTCGGACATGACGCTGCTCGACACCGTCCTGCTCAACCACGGCCTCGCCTGGGGCGACAACCGGACGATGGGCGCCAGCCTCGACCACGCCATGTGGTTCCACCGGCCCTTCCGCGCCGACGACTGGCTCCTGTACCACCAGGACACGCCCTTCGCGGGCGGAGCGCGCGGCCTCGCCCGCGGCCAGGTGTTCACCCGGTCGGGCGAGCTGGTGGTCTCGGTGATGCAGGAGGGCCTGGTCCGCGTCACCGGAGGTTCCTCCTCCCAGAGGTGAACCCGGCCGCAAACCCGCAGGTCAAAAATACCTTGATTGATTTGCCGTAGTCCCCGTACGCTCGTTGCGAGCAATCAACCGGCCCGCCGCGCGGATCTCGATCCGCCGGCAGTGGCCCGAGAAGCCAGAGAGGTGGTGTGCAGTCCGGTGAACAACACGTTGATCAAATCAGCGCCGTCCTGGGCCCCCGCACGCCTCGGCTTCTGTGACGCCCTCGCGCGCGTGTCCGCGCGGGCGGATGTCTCCAGCGCGTTGAGCGGCGAGCCGTATGCGGCGTGGCGTCCGTCCACCGATGACGGCGGCGCGTTCGGCGTGCGACTGCGCGGCCTGCGTGATCTGCGCGGCAGGCGCTCCGAGCAGCGAGTCCAGGACGAGCGGGGACGGACCGTCATCGAACACCTTCTCGATGGCAGTGACGTCCAGGCTCCGGCCACGGCCCACAAGGGCGCCACCCCCATGGGTGACGCGTCGGGTCCGTACCCCTGGAGGCGACCGGTCTAGCAAGCACCGGCAAGCCCCCAGGCCGCGGATCCGAACCGGATCCGCGGCCTTCTTGTTTGTCCAGACAACTCACCGACACACCCGTTGAGATCCAACGAGAGGAACAAGGGTGACTGTGATGCAGGGGGCTCTCGCAGTGAGCGAGGAGGACCTCACGCTTCCGTGCCGGACCGACCCGGAGCTCTTCTTCGCCGAGGCGCCCGCCGACGTCGAGCTGGCCAAGGCCCTGTGCCTGGAGTGCCCGCTCCGCAAGGAGTGCCTCGCCGGCGCGCTCGAGCGCAAGGAGCCCTGGGGCGTCTGGGGCGGCGAGCTCTTCGTCCGCGGTGTGATCGTCGCGCGCAAGCGGCCGCGTGGCCGTCCGCGCAAGCACCCGCTGCCGGACGAAGCGGCCGTGTGAGGACCTGATGCCGTCAACGCCGATACTCGGCCGGGAGAACCCCGGAGGCGCGACCCCCGCACGGGGGCCGCGCCTCCGGGCGGCCAGGGAGAACGAGATGACCTTGCTCAGCCAGGACCTGTCCCGGGAGCGAATACCCGGCGCCGTGCCCGATGAGCTCGTCCTGCGCGTGCGCGCCCTGCGGCGCGCCCGCCGGGACGCCCGAACCCGGGCGTTCCGCGTCCGCCGCGTGCTGCTCGCGCCCACCGTGAGCGCCGAGCAGTACTCGCAGGCGGCGGACGGCCACCGATCCTGAGGAGACCACCACCGGCCCGTCCGGTCGCAGGCCGCCCGCCCTTCTTGGATGGTTTGGCGGGCGCGCCTCCCGGGCGGGCGCCCCGGCCGGTCCGGCGGCCCACTCGCCGAACCGGCCGCACGAAGCGGGGCCTCGCGCGCCTCATCAGCGCGCGGGGCCCCGCTGTGGTTCAGCCGCCGACCAGCTCGCCGTCCTCGTCGTCGGCGAAGCCGGGAACCCACCGCAGCGACTCGGCGCGGGCGGGGATCTCGCATTCGAGCTGGCAGAGCACGCCGGTGCCCGCCGACAGCACCCGGTGGATGATCACGTATTCGGGCGGCAGGTTCAGCTGCCGGACGACGTTGGTCGGGCGCAGGTCGGTGACCCGCGCCGCCATGTCGCGCAGCCACGCGCGGCGGAAGGCGAACGTCTCGGTGACGAACGGCTCGGTGATCGGCGCCAGGAACGCCCGCAGCGACTCGGCGTCGACCTCGACGCCCGCGCGGATGAAGTCCTCCCGGCGGAGGGCCTCCTCGACCTCGCCGATGTCGGCCATCGTGCCGATGCGCAGCAGCAGCCCGAGCCGCTTCTGGAAGCCGCCCGGGATGCGGTCCACGGCGCCGAAGTCCAGGACGCCGAGCCGCCCGTCGTCCAGCAGCCGGAAGTTGCCGGGGTGCGGGTCGCCGTGCAGCATCCCCGACCGCCTGGGACCCGACAGCAGGAAACGGCAGTACAGCAGCGCGACGTGGTCGCGGGTCTCCTGGTCGCCCTCGGCGATGATCCGCGACAGCGGCGTGCCGTCCATCCACTCGCTGACCAGCACGTTCCCGGCCTGCGCGACCACCTCGGGGACGGCGAAGTCGGGGTCGCCGGCGTAGGCGTCCCGGAAGGCCGTCTGCGACCGCGCCTCGATCGAGTAGTCCAGCTCCTCGGCCACCCGCTCCTTCACCTCGGCGAGCATCGCCCTGACGTCCAGGCCCGGCATCAGCACCCCGAACAGCCGGCCGAGCCGGGCCAGCTGGTTGAAGTCGCCGATCAGCGCCTTGCCCGCGCCCGGGTACTGCACCTTCACCGCCACGGCCCGGCCGTCGTGCCACACGGCCCGGTGCACCTGGCCGATCGACGCGGCGGCGGCGGGCCGGTCGTCGAAGGAGACGAAGGAGTCGCGCCAGCCGTCGCCGAGGGCCTCGGCCAGCACCTTGTGGACGGTCGAGGCCGGCAGCGGGGGAGCGGCCTCCTGCAGCTTGGTCAGCGTGGCGCGGTACGGGCCGGCGATCTCCGCGGGCAGCGCCGCCTCGAAGATCGAAAGCATCTGGCCGAGCTTCATGGCCCCGCCCTTGAGCTCGCCCAGCACCGTGAACAGCTGCTCGGCGGTGCGCGTCTGGATCTCCATCGCGACGGCCTCGGCCGGCCTGCCGATGGTCCGCTTCCCCAGCCCGAGCGCGGCGCGCCCCGCGAAGCCGAGGGGAAGGGACGCCAGCTTGGCTGACCGCGTCACCGCGCGGCGGGGGAGATCGCTCACGCCGACCATTGTCCGTGATCGCCTCTCGTTCGCGCCACAACGAGCCGGACCCAAATCCGGTCCGGCCGAAACCGGGAGGCCGCCGACCTGGGAAGACGAGGTAAGTGTGCGCTTTCTCACGGGCCGCCCCAGCCCGTGCCCGGCCCGCCCGGTACCGTGCGGGCCATGCCCGAAGATCACGCCGATTCACCGTCCGGGAACACGCCCGGAAGCACTCGTGCCGAGCCGACCGCGGACCGGGCCGAGGTGTTGCTGGTCGACCGCCGTCCCGGCGGGATCGCCGTCCTCACGCTGAACGACCCGGCCCGGCGCAACGCGATGGGCGAGGAGATGACCGCCGCCTACCAGGCCGCCATCGACGGCCTCCGCGCCGACGGCGACCTGCGGTGCGTCGTGCTGACCGGGGCGGGCGGCGCCTTCACCTCCGGCGGGGAGCTGTCCTGGCTCGCCGACGCGAACGCCGTCGCCGTCCCCGCGCTGCGCGACCGGATGCTCCGCTTCTACCGGACGTGGCTGTCGATCCGCACGCTCGAAGTGCCCACGATCGCCGCCGTGAACGGCCACGCCGTCGGCGCCGGGCTCTGCCTCGCGCTGGCCTGCGACCTGCGCTACGCCGCCGCCGACGCCCGGCTGCTGGCCCCCTTCACCGCGCTCGGCCTGCACCCCGGCATGGCCGCGACCTGGCTGCTGCCCGAGGTCGCCGGGCTGCCGCTGGCCCGTGAGCTGCTGCTCACCGGCCGCGTCCTCACCGGCGCCGAGGCCGCGGCGCACGGACTGGTGAACGCCGCCGTCCCGCGCGAGCGCGTCCTGGACGAGGCGCTCGCCGTCGCGGAGCGGGTCGCCGCGCAGGCGCCCGTCGCCACCCGGCTCACCAAGGTCGCGCTGGCGGGCGGCGGCCATCCCGACATGGAGTCGGCGCTGCGGTGGGAGTCCCTCGCCCAGCCCGTGACGATGGCGACGAGCGACATGGCCGAGGGGCTCGCCGCTCAGCGGGAAAAGCGCGCGCCCCGTTTCACCGGCGAGTGACGGCGCTCACGCGGGGTGTTTCTCCGCGGGGGTGAGCCGGACGGCGCCCGGCGGTTCCGCGCCTGTCCACGCCGGGGCCGGCGGGGCGGCCGCCCGGTCACGGCGGACGGCCCGGTGCCGGGCCAGCCGCGCGGCGGCGAGCGA
>NZ_CAACVB010000039.1 GCF_900659635.1 Actinomadura roseirufa
ATCCGCGGCTGCCGCGCCGCCCACGTCTCCACCACCCGGCTGTACCCGCCCGGCAGCAGCATCGTCAGCTCGGCCTCGTCACAACGGGCGGTGACCAGCTCGTCCAGCCCGGCCGTGAGGGACGGGTCGTCCAGGGCGATCAGCTCGTCCAGCGCCAGCGACCAGTGCGCGCCCTCCTCGGCGTACCGCCGCAGCGGCCCCGCCGCCTCGCGCCGGCTCAGCCGCACGAGGCCGGCGAGGACCGCGAGGGCGAGCTGCACACGGCCCTCGTCGGCGTCCTCCCGGTCGCCGCCGCCGGCGCCGGAGCCGGCCGGGGCGAACAGGTGCTCGGCGACCGGCCCGACCGGCATCTCGAGATCGACCATCAACCTGGCGTAGTACAGCCCCCGGTCCTCGCACTGGCGATCCCAGCGCGGATCCCGGCGGACGCAGTCATAGACGTACTCGCCCGCGCCCGGCTCGTCGGCCGCGCGCCGCGCCGCCCTGCCCAACCCCCGCTGCAGCTGTCCGTGCAGCGTGCCCGCTGATTCCAACACGACCTCGTTGCTCACCCCAGCAGAATGCGCACTGGACCAGATATCGGGCAAGTGCTTTACCGCAGGTAGTCATGTCCTTCATGAGGTCAGAGGGCTCGCTGGGCCGCCCAGGAGGCGTGCAGGCCGGCGTACACCCCCGGCCGCGCGACCAGCTCGGCGTGCGGGCCGCGCTGGACGATCCGGCCCGCCTCGAAGACGATCACCTCGTCCGCCGCCTCGGCGGTGGAGAGCCGGTGCGCGATGGAGATCGCCGTCCGGCCGCGGGTCACGCCGTCGAGGGCGCGCTGGATCCGCACCTCGGTCGCCGGGTCGACGGCCGAGGTCGCCTCGTCCAGCACGAGCAGGTCGGGGTCGGCGATGTAGGCGCGGGCCAGCGCGACGAGCTGGCGCTCCCCGGCCGACAGCGACTCCCCGCGCTGCCCGACGGGCGTGTCCAGGCCCCGGGGGAGCCCGTCGAGCCAGTCGGCGAGGCCCAGCTCCGCCAGCGCGGCGGCGAGGTCCTCGTCGGAGGCGCCGGGACGCCCGTACCTGATGTTGTCCGCGAGGGAGGCGTCGAAGAGGAAGCCGTCCTGCGGCACCATCACGATCCGCTCGCGCAGTGACGAGAACCGCACCCGGCCGAGCGGGACGCCGTCCACGAGGACCCGTCCCGCGGTCGGGTCCATGAGCCGCGTGAGGATCTTGGCGAAGGTGGTCTTGCCCGAGCCGGTCTGGCCCACGATCGCGATCCGGCCGCGGGGCGCGATCTCGGCGTTCACCTCGTGCAGGACGGGCGGGCCGCCGGGGTAGGCGAACCCGACCGACTCGAAGCGCACCTCGATCGGGCCGCGCGGCAGCGTCACGCCGTCCTCGCCCGGGTCCGCGACGTCCGGGACGGTGTCGAGCACGCCCAGGACCCGCCGCCACCCGGCGATCGCGTTCTGCGCCTCGTTGAGGACCTCGGTGGCCGTCTGCATCGGGCTGACGAACAGCGTGACCAGGAACAGGAAGGCGATCAGCCGGCCCGCCGACAGGTGCCCGCCGACGCCCAGCAGCACCCCGGCCACCACGACCGCGGCCGTGGCGAACGCCGCGACCAGCTCGCTGGTGGGGAACGTCATCGCCACCAGCGCCTGCGACCGGATCTGGGTGGCGCGGTGCGCCTCGACCGTCGCGTCCACCCGGCCTCCGGTGCGCTCCTCGGCCGCGTACGCGCGGATCACCGGCGCGCCCACCACCGACTCGCTGACCGCGGCCAGCAGGTCGCCCATGCGCTCGCGGACGCGCGTGTAGGCCGCCGACACGATCCGCTGGAAGCGGCGCAGCGCGAACGCCAGCGGCAGGAACGCGGCCCACACCAGCAGGGCCAGCTGCCACGAGTACACCAGCATCAGCACGCTGGCCACGACCAGCTGCCCGATCGACACGATGAACATCAGCCCGCCGGCCTGCATGAACTGGCTGATCTGGTCGACGTCCCCGGTCACCCGCGACACCAGCGAGCCCCGCCGCTCCCCGCTCTGGGTGAGCATCGACAGGTCGTGGACGTGCCGGAACGCCCGCACCCGCAGGCCCGCCAGGCCGGCCTCGGACGTCCTGTAGAGGCGCACGTTCATCGCGTAGGCGCACACCGCCGTCAGCAGCACCGCGAGGGCGCACAGCAGCACCGCCGCCCTGATGAACCCGATGTCGGGACCGCCCGGCCGCCCCAGCCCCCGGTCGATCGTCTGCTGGACGGCGATGGGCACCACCACGCGCCCCGCCGTCGACGCCAGGGCCAGCGCCAGCGTCCCCGCCAGCCCCGTCCGGAACTCCGGGGTCAGCCGCAGCCCCCGCCGCAGCGTGCTCAGCGCGCCCTCGTCGGCCGCTCTCTCGCTCAGCGCCGTCACGCCACGGCCTCCTCACCGCCGGCGATCCCGCCGGCGCTCTCGTCCTCGGCCGCGTCGCCGTCCCGGTCCTGGACGGTCTCCTGCTCCGCCTCGGCCCGCTCATAGGCGTTGACGAGCTCGCGGTAGCCCTCCGAGGAGCGCAGCAGCTCGGCGTGCGTGCCGCGCCCGGTCACACGGCCGCGCTCCAGGAGAACGACCTCGTCGGCCAGCGCGATCGTCGCCTTGCGGTAGGCGACGACGACGACGGTCGCCCCGCCGCCCTCGCCCGCCGACTGGGCCTCCCGCAGGCTGTGCAGGATCCTCGCCTCCACCTGCGGGTCGACGCTGGACGTGGCGTCGTCCAGGACCAGCAGCCGCGGGCGCCGCACCAGCGCGCGCGCCAGCGCGAGCCGCTGGCGCTGCCCGCCCGACAGCGTCGCCCCGCGCTCGCCCACGCGGGTGTCGAGCCCGTCCGCGAGCCCCGCCACGAACCCGTCCGCCTGCGCGAGGCGCAGCGCCTCCCAGACGCGCTCGTCCGGCACGTCGAGCCCCATTGTCACGTTCCCGCGGACGGTGTCGTCGAACAGGAACGTCTGCTGCGGGACCAGCGCGGCGGTCGCGGCCACGCCGCCCCGCCGGACGTCCCGCAGATCCACTCCGTCCAGCAGCACCGACCCGTCCGCCGGGTCGACCAGGCGGACGAGCAGCGAGGTCAGCGTGGACTTGCCGGACCCGGTCGGGCCCACCACCGCGACCGTGCGGCCCGGCGTCGCGGTGAACGACACGTCGCGCAGCACCGTGCGGGCGCCGCCGCCCGCGTTCCCGCCCGTGCCGTCGCCCGTGCTCTCGGAGTCCTGATAGGCGAACCGGACGTCCCGGACCTCCAGCGCGGCGGCCTTGTCCTCGCCGAGCGCGGCGTCCCCGAACGGGAGCGAGCCCGAGGCGTCCAGGACGCCCCGGACCCGCTCCCAGCCGACGACGCTGCGCGGCACCTCGGCCAGGACCCAGCCCAGCGCGCGGATCGGCCAGGCCAGCAGCGTGAACAGGTAGGCGACGTGCACGAGGTCGCCCGCCGTCATCGCGCCCGCCTCCAGCCGCAGCGACCCGATCAGCAGGACGGCGAGGACCCCCAGGTTCGGCAGCGCCTCCAGGATCGGGTCGAACAGCCCGCGGATCCGGCCGACCGCCACGTTCGCGTCGCGCAGCGCCAGGGCCCGCTCCTCGAACCGCTCGGTCTCCGCCCACTCGCGGCCGAGGGTCTTGACCACCAGGCCGCCCTCGAAGCTCTCGTGCGCGACCTCGCTGACCTCGGCGCGCAGCCGCTGCGCCCGCGTCGCGACCGGCGCCAGGCGCCGCTGGTAGGCCACGTTGAGCAGCGCGACCGCCGGGAAGATCAGGAAGCCGACGCCGGCCACCGCGAGGTCGGTCAGCATGATCGACACCGCGGAGATCAGCAGCATGAACACCACGCCGACGGCCATCGGCAGCGGCGCGATCGGCGCCCACACCGCCTCCACGTCGGCGTTGGCGTTCGACAGCAGCTGCCCGGTCGGGTGCCGGTGGTGCCAGGCCAGCGGCAGCCGCAGGTACTGCCGGGTCACGGCGCGGCGGTATCGGGCCTGAAGCCGGTACTGCATCACGCCCGCGTAGAACCGGCGGCCCGCGACCCCGAGCGCTTTGAGAAGCGCCACGCCCGTGACGGCGGCGGCGGCGCCTGCGAGCGCGCCCGCGGTGGTGTGCCCGGAGCGGAACGCCGGGAGCACGACGTCCTGCGTCACCCACCCCAGCACCTGCGCGGTCGTCACCGTCATCGCGGCGTACACGGCGCTGGCGGCCACCGAGATCGTGAAGACCCTCGGCTCCGCCCTGACGGCGACTCTCAGTACACGGAAGCCGTCCCGCAGTACATGCGGGACGGGACGTCTGGACGCAGGTGGCACGGCGACTCCTCGATCACGGCGGAGCCCGGGGGAATTGCCCCCTGTCGTTCGGCGCTGTGGGGGTATACGGGCCCGGATATTGCCTACCATGTCGCCCCGACGCTTATTCCCGGCCGGCGTCCGGGCCCCTACGATCACCCCATGAGCACGCCCGCGGGCGGCGCCGCCCGCTCCCGGCCCGCCGTCCCCGGCCCGGTGCGGCGCGAGCGGGCGCTTCTGGCCGCCGCCCTCGCCGCCGCGGGCCCCGGCGCGGCGACCCGCTGCGCCGGCTGGAGCGCCCGCGACCTGGCCGCCCATCTGGTCGTCCGCGAGTCCCGGCCGGACGTCCCGCCGGGAATGCTCGTGCCCCCGCTCGCCTTCTACTCTGAGCGCGTACGGCGCCGTACGGCGCGCTCGGCCGCCTTCGACGGGCTGGTGGAACGGTTTCGGCGGGGTCCGCCGAAGTTCTCGCCGTACGCGCTTCCCGGTGTGGACAAAAACGCCAACGCCGTGGAGTTCTTTGTTCACCACGAGGACATCCTGCGCGCGCGCTCGGACTGGGAGCCGCGCGACACCTCCCGTGAACTCGAGGAACTTCTCTGGCGCAGGATAAGAATTGCCCGCTTTGTCCTAAGGAAAGTTCACGTTGAGGTAACGCTCGTCCAGCCGGACGGCAGGTCCCTGCGCGTCTCGGGCGGCGGCCGGGGCGGGCGCGGCGGACCGCGCGGTCCCGTGCGCGTGCACGGCCCCGTGGGCGAACTCGTGCTGTGGGCGACGGGGCGGAGGGACGTCGCGAGGGTCCGGCTGACGGGGCCCACGGACTCTGTCAAGACCCTGACCGAGACCGGTTGGAGTCTTTAACGGGCAGGTAACGGCAGGGTTCGCCGAGAGGAGAATCGGAAGGCTTGTAGCTCCTCCGCTTTACGCGGAAGCGGTGATACGGTGGGGCCGTCGGTTGCAGTCGTGGTTCTCGATCGTTTGTCCAGACGCCCGCGGACTGATGGCAGCGGGCGTTTTGGCTTTTCCGGGACCGTACCGGTGGGCGAGAGCGTTCCGCAGCGACCGCGCCGGGCCCGCGAGGTGTGGGCCCGTGTTTTGCCGCAAGGAGAAAGACATGCCCCAGCAGGGCACCGTGAAGTGGTTCAACGCCGAGAAGGGCTTCGGCTTCATCGCCGTGGACGGCGGAGGGCCGGACGTCTTCGTGCACTACTCGGCTATCCAGACCTCCGGATACCGCACGCTGGACGAGAATCAGCGCGTCCAGTTCGAGGTGACGCAGGGTAACCGGGGTCCCCAGGCCGACCAGGTCGTCCCCCTGTAACACCCGTAGTCGTACGTCAGGGCCCGGCTCCTCTTCTCCCAAGGGGGGCCGGGTCCTTTCGTTGCGCCCGTCCCCGTCCCCGTCCCCGTCCCCGTCCCCGTCCCCGTCCCAGGGCTCGCGCGGCGCGTCGTCCCGCAGGCGCCGCGGTGGCTCCGCGCGGCCTCGGCATGGACTCGCCCACGGGGGTGGTGCCGCCCTTGGGCCCGCACCCTGCACAATGGAGCCCATGTCCGTTCGATCGTCCAACCTGGACCCCAAGATCGCCGACCGCCTCAAGCGGAACGCCGACGGCCTCCTGCCCGCCATCGCCCAGCAGTACGACACCGGCGAGGTGCTCATGCTCGGGTGGATGGACGACGAGGCCCTGCACCGCACCCTCACCACCGGCCGCTGCACCTACTGGTCGCGCAGCCGCCAGGAGTACTGGGTGAAGGGCGAGAGCTCCGGGCACCAGCAGTGGGTGAAGTCGGTGGCCCTGGACTGCGACGCCGACGCCATCCTCGTCAAGGTCGACCAGATCGGCGGGGCCTGCCACACCGGGGACCGCACCTGCTGGGACGCCGACGTGCTCGACGCCGCCGTCGGGGAACGCCCTGACACCGGCTCATGACCCCCGGGCGTGAACGCGGCCTGGCGGCGCTGCTGTGCGCCGCCGGGGCCGGGCTCGCGCTGCTCGCCGCCGGCCGAACCTGGGTCACCGTGCGCGCCGGGGACTCCATCACCCCCGTCGCCAAGGGCCTGAGCGGCCGCGACCTCGGCGCCGCCCCCGGCGCCCTCGGACTCGCGGGCCTCGCCGGGCTCGCCGCGCTGTTCGCCACCGCCGGCCGGGTCCGCGCCGCCGTGGGCGCCCTCATCGCCGCGTTCGGCGCCGGCGTCGTCTACGCCTCGACGACGGCGGTGCAGCGCTCGAACGTGCTGACCGCGGTCGCGGACCACAGCACCCTGCTCGGCCTCGACGCCCATCCGAGGCTCGACGTGAACCTATGGTGGATCGTCTCGGTGACCGGCGGGGTCGTCCTCGCCGTCGCGGGGCTCGTCGTGCTCGCCCGCGGTACCCGCTGGCCGGGCCTGTCCTCCCGCTACGACCGGGCCGCGCCCGGCGCGAAGGCCGCCGGCGCCGTTCCCTCGCCCCACGGCGAGGACGGGCCGCGCGAGGACGGGGCGGCCCCCCACGCCGCGGAGCGGGACGAACCCGCCCCGGACGAGCCCGCCGAGCCCGCCGCGGTCGACGCCGCCGCGATGTGGAGGTCGCTCGACAGGGGAGAGGATCCGACGGCCCGCCGGGACGGCCGCCGGTGACCGCCGACGGCGGCGGGGTCGTCCTCGTCGTCGAGCACGACCCGGCCGTCGCCGAGCTCGAGCGCCGCTACCTCGCCCGGGAGGGCTTCGCCGTGGAGTTCGAGGCCGACCCCGCGCGGGCGCCCCGCACCGCCGAGCGCGTCCGTCCCGACGTGGTCGTCCTCGACCTGTCCACCTCCGCGCTGCCCGCAGACCTGTACCGCCGGGTCGCCGCCGCGGCCGCGCCCGCACCGGTCGTCGCCGTCACCGGCACCGCCGACCCGGCGGTCGCCCGCGTCCTCGGCCGGCACCGCGTGAGCCGCCCGTTCGGCCCCCGGGTGTTGGTCGGCGCGGTGGGCGAGGCCCTGCGCCGCGGCGGGCCGCCGGAGACGACCGGCCTGCTGCGCGCGGGAGCCGTCGTGCTCGACCCGGGCGACCGGTCCGCGTCCGTCGGAGACAGGCGGGTGTCCCTGACGGCCACCGAGTTCGACCTGCTGGAATTCCTGATGGGCAATACGGGCCGGGTGTTCACCCGCGAGCAGCTCCTCGACGCCGCCTGGGGCCCCGGGGCGGGCGCCGGAAGCCGCACCGTCGACGTGCACATCGCCCAGCTGCGCGCCAAGCTCGGCGACGGCAGCCCCATCCGGACCGTCCGGGGCGTCGGCTACGTGCTGGACGCATAGCCCGGTGCTCGCTCGGTCGACGTGCCCGCCGGGCGCGGTGGGAACGGCTTAGGGTGGTGGGCGTGACCGGAGTGCCTGTGCGGCCGCGGACGCGCGGGCGGGGGAGCGCGCGGCGTCTACTGGCGCCCGCGGCGGTGCTCGCCGCCGTCGCCGCCGGATCGGCTCTGCTCGCGTTCGTGGATCCGAACGAACCCGGCCATTACCCGGCCTGCCCCTTCCTGTTCGCCACCGGCCTCTACTGCCCGGGCTGCGGGACGATGCGAATGGTCCACGCGCTCGCGCACGGGCGCGTGGGCGAGGCGTTCGGCCTGAACCCGATGGTGCTGATGTTGCTGCCGGTGTTCGCCCACCTCTACGTGAGGTGGGTGGCGCGGTCCGTCCGCGGCCTGCCGATGCGCTCGGCCCTCTTCCGGCCGAAGGTGGTCTACGGCTTCATCGGCCTTCTGATCGTCTACTGGGTCGTCCGCAACCTGCCGTTCGCGCACGCCCTGGCCCCGTGACGTGCGCCGACCGCCACCGGGCGGCTCCGGCGGGAGGGTCCGGCGGGCGCCCGGAGGGCCCTCCCTGGTGCGAGGAACGTCCGCCGGGGCGGCTACGATCGGTGCACGGAACGACCTGAAATAGGGGGCCTACCACCTTGAGCGTGCTGGACGAGATCATCGAGGGCGTCCGGGCCGATCTCGCGGAGAGGCAGCGGGAGGTTCCGCTCGATGCCCTCAAGGAACGGGCGGCGCAGGCGGCGCCGCCGCGGGACGCGCTCGCCGCGCTGCGCGGCCAGGGGGTGTCGGTCATCGCCGAGGTCAAGCGCAGCAGCCCGTCCAAGGGCGCGCTCGCGGCGATCGCCGACCCGGCGGCGCTGGCCCGCGACTACGAGGCCGGCGGCGCCCGGGTGATCAGCGTGCTGACCGAGCGGCGCCGCTTCGGGGGCAGCCTGGACGACCTCGCCGAGGTCCGCGCGAACGTCGACGTGGCCCTGCTGCGCAAGGACTTCATCGTCACCTCCTACCAGCTGTGGGAGGCGCGGGCCCACGGCGCCGACATGGCCCTGCTGATCGTCGCGGCCCTGGAGCAGGACGCGCTGGTGTCGCTGGTGGAGCGGGCCGAGTCGATCGGGCTGCTGCCGCTGGTCGAGGTCCACACCGAGGACGAGGTGGCCCGCGCCGTCGAGGCGGGCGCCCGGGTCATCGGGGTGAACGCGCGCGACCTGCGCACCCTCCAGGTCGACCGGGGCGTGTTCGCGCGGGTCGCCCCGCTGATCCCCAAGGACGTCGTCAAGATCGCCGAGTCCGGTGTGCGCGGCCCGCACGACCTGCTCGCCTACGCCTCGCACGGCGCCGACGCGGTGCTGGTGGGGGAGAGCCTGGTGATCGGCAAGGACCCGAGGTCGGCGGTCGCCGACCTCGTCGCCGCCGGCGCGCACCCCGCGCTGCGGCAGGGCAGCTGACCGGCACCGGAAGGCAACCAGTAGGGTACGGCCATGCAGAACGAGCCGCTGCGCGAGCGATGGCGGGCCTTTCCGACGTCACACTGACCGGATCGCCCACACTCCCGCACGACAGGACGCGTTTTCCCTCATGACCACCGACACCGCGCACGGCTCGGCCGTGCCCGACGCGACGGGCCACTTCGGCCCCTTCGGCGGACGCTTCGCCCCCGAGGCGCTGATGGCGGCGCTGGACGAGCTCACCCGCGAGTTCGAGACCGCCAAGGACGACCCCGCCTTCACCTCCGAGCTGGACGACCTGCTCGCGAACTACGCGGGCCGCCCGAGCCTGCTGACCGAGGCCCGGCGCTTCGCCGAGCACGCCGGCGGCGCCCGCGTGCTGCTCAAGCGCGAGGACCTCAACCACACCGGCTCCCACAAGATCAACAATGTACTCGGCCAGGCGCTGCTCGCCCGCCGGATGGGCAAGTCCCGCGTGATCGCCGAGACGGGCGCGGGCCAGCACGGCGTCGCGACCGCGACGGCCGCGGCGCTGCTCGGCCTCACCTGCACCGTCTACATGGGCGAGGTCGACACCGAGCGGCAGGCCCTCAACGTCGCCCGCATGCGCATGCTGGGCGCCGAGGTCGTCCCGGTGCGCACGGGCAGCCGCACCCTCAAGGACGCCTGCAACGAGGCGTTCCGCGACTGGGTCGCCACCGTCGCCGACACCCACTACTGCATCGGCTCCGTGATGGGCCCGCACCCGTTCCCGGCGATGGTCCGCGACTTCCAGCGGATCATCGGTGTGGAGGCCCGCCGGCAGTGCCTGGAGCTGACCGGCGCGCTGCCCGACGCCGTCATCGCCTGCGTCGGCGGCGGGTCCAACGCGATCGGCGCCTTCCACGCCTTCATCCCCGACGCCTCCGTCCGGCTGTACGGGTTCGAGGCGGGCGGCGACGGCGTGGCCACCGGCCGGCACGCCGCGACCCTCGTCGGCGGCTCCCTCGGCGTCATCCACGGCATGCGGACCTACCTGCTGCAGGATGACGAGGGCCAGACCCTGGAGACCCACTCGATCTCCGCCGGGCTCGACTATCCCGGCGTCGGCCCCGAGCACTCCTGGCTGCACGACTCCGGCCGCGCCGAGTACCGCGAGATCACCGACGCCGAGGCGATGGACGCGTTCGCGCTGCTGTGCCGCACGGAGGGGATCATCCCGGCGATCGAGTCGGCGCACGCGCTGGCCGGCGCGCTGAAGGTCGGCCGCGAGCTCGGCCCGGACGCCACCCTCGTGGTGTGCCTGTCCGGCCGCGGCGACAAGGACATGCACACGGCCGCCACCTTCTTCGGCCTGATGCCCGAGGAGGAGGGCCGGTGACCGTCCGCACCGCCTACGACAAGGCCGCCGCCGAGGGGCGCGCCGCGCTCGTCGGCTACCTGCCCGCCGGGTTCCCCACCCGCGACGGCGCGATCGAGGCCGCCCGGGTCATGGTCGACGCGGGCTGCGACGTCATCGAGATCGGCCTGCCCTACACCGACCCGATGATGGACGGCCCCACCATCCAGGACGCCGTGCACCAGGCGCTCGTCGGCGGCGCGCGCGTCGCCGACGTGTTCCGCACCGTGGAGGCCGTCGCCGCCACGGGCGTGCCGACGCTGGTCATGACCTACTGGAACCCCGTCGACCGCTACGGCGTCGACGCCTTCGCCCGCGACCTCGCCGGCGCCGGCGGCGCCGGGCTGATCACGCCCGACCTCACCCCGGAGGAGGGCGGGGACTGGCTCGCCGCGTCCGACGCCCACGGCCTCGACCGGGTGTTCCTCGTCGCGCTCAGCTCCACCGACGAGCGCATCGAGACGATCACCCGCGCGTCCCGCGGCTTCGTCTACGCGGCCTCGCTGATGGGCGTCACCGGGGCCCGCTCCGCCGTCGACACCGGGGCGCCGCGGCTGGTCGAGCGGACCCGGGAGATCATCGCCGCGGACGGCGGCGCCCTGCCGGTCGGCCTCGGGCTCGGCGTCGGCACCGGCGCCCAGGCCGCCGAGGTCGCCGGGTTCGCCGACGGCGTCATCGTCGGCTCGGCGTTCATCCGCCGGCTGCTGGACGCCCCCGACCCGGCCGCGGGGCTCGCCGCGGTGCGCTCGCTCACCGAGGAGCTCGCCGAAGGCGTCCGGAAAGGCCGCTGACCGGTAGGCCGGACGCGCCGAACGGCGCGTCCGGCGCGCCGGACGGCGAGGGACCGGTGTATGGACGGTGTCCGTAAAATGTCGGTTTTCTTTGTTTTCATGGGCATTTTCCGGCCTTCCGGGAACTCGTCAACACCGCCACTCGGTTCATGCTTGTGGTAGGCGTGCTCTCCCGTAGGGTGAGTGTTCGCCGACGCAGCAGGCGGTCCTGGAAGGATCACGATGACGCAAGAGATGACGGCCCGGGACAAGGGCGGGACGGCGGCGCCGTCGCCGCCGCCCGCGTGGTTCCAGGGCGCGGCGTGGCTCCTGACCCTGGTGGGTCTCGGGGTGTCGGTCTACCTGACGATCGCGCACTACAACGACGAGGCCCTGCTGTGCTCGACGTCGGGCAAGGTCGACTGCCACGCGGTCACGACCAGCGAGTACGCCACCCTGGTGGGGATCCCGATGCCGCTGCTCGGCCTCGCCTTCTTCGTCGCCATGGCCGTGCTGATCACGCCGTGGGCGCTGCGCTCGCAGTGGCCGCCGCTGCGCTGGGGCCGGGTCGCGGCCACGGCGGTGGGCGTGCTGATGGTCGTCTACCTGGTCACCGTCGAGCTGGCCGTGCTGCACAAGATCTGCCTGTGGTGCACCGCGGTTCACGGGGTCACCGTCCTGCTGTTCTTCCTCGTCCTGTTCGACGAATTCCGGCGGATCGGTCAGGTCGACTAGTCTTCCCCGGGTCCGTGTCGCGCGGGAGTGGCGCGGCCCCCATGCAATAGGAGAATCCATGAGCAAGGCCGCACGAGAGCGGTCCGCGAGGGAGCGCCTGGCCGCCGAGCGACGGCGGCAGGTCGCGCGGCAGAAGCAGCGGCGGCTGCTCGCCATCGTCATCGGCTCGCTCGTCGCGGTGGCGGTGATCGTCGTGGCGACGGTCCTCATCATGGACCAGCGGGACAAGAGCGGCCGCGCCGAGGCGCACAAGGGCGCGCTCGCCCCGCTGAGCCGGGAGGCCGACGGCGCCGTCGTGATGGCCAAGCCGGGGGTGAACAAGCCGGTCCTGGAGGTCTTCGAGGACTTCCAGTGCCCCATCTGCAAGGAGATGGAGAAGGCCAGCGGCAAGACCATCCAGGACCTGGCCGCCGAGGGCAAGGTGAAGGTCGTCTACCGGCCGCTCCACCTGTTCAGCCAGCAGCGCGACCCCGTCAAGATCAACTCGCTGCGGTCCGCCGAGGCGGCGCTGTGCGTGCCCGCCCCGCAGTGGATCTCCTACCACGACGCGCTCTTCAAGTTCCAGCCCGCCGAGGGCTCCAAGGGCTTCGCGCCCAAGGACCTCGTGAAGTGGGGCAAGGACGTCGGCGTCACCGACCCGAACTTCGAGAAGTGCGTCACCGAGGGGCAGAAGAAGCCCCAGGTCGACAGCATGACCAAGTACGCCCTGGACACCCGCAAGATCGAGGGCACGCCGACGGTCTTCCTCGACGGCAAGCAGCTCGACCTCAAGGACCAGCTGCTCAACTCCGCCAGCCTCCGCCAGGCCGTCCTCGCCGCCGGCGGCGGCAAGTGACCGGCTGACCTCTTCCGGCCCCCACGCCGCGCCGTTCCGTCCTGGAACGGCGCGGCGCGCTGGTTCCCGGCCCGCGCGCTCGTACCCTGCGTAGCGGACCGATGACCAGTTGTAGGGGGATCGATGGGCAGGGCCGAAGGGCAGCACGCCGCGCGCGGGCCGCGCGCGGGCGACCGTACGCTCGCGGCGGCGCGGCAGCGGCGGCGCCGCGCGCTCGTGGTGGTGCTGGCGGCCGTCGCCGGGGCCGCGGTGATGGTCGCGGTGGCCGTCCTCGCGCTCACCCGGGGCGGAACCGGCGGCGGACGGGTCGTCGTGGACTACCACGGCCCGCTGGCCCCCGCCGTCCGGCAGCCGGACGGTTCGGTGGCCATGGCGATGCCGGGCGTCGACTCGCCCGTCCTGGAGCTGTACGAGGACTTCCAGTGCCCGGCGTGCCTGGCCCTGGAGGTGCGCCAGGGCGCCACGATCAAGCAGCTGGCCGCCGAGGGCAGGGCCAAGGTCGTCTACCGGCCGTTCCAGCTGTTCCAGCAGGAGCCGCTGATGTCCAACTCGCGGCGCGCCGCGAACGCCGCGGCCTGCGCGCCGGCCGACCGGTGGGTCCGTTACCACGACCGGATCTACTCCCACCAGCCCGACGAGGGCGACGTCGGCTTCACCAACCGGCAGCTGGTCGCGTGGGCGGGCGAGGTCGGCGTCGGCGGCGCGGAGTTCGCCCGGTGCGTCGGCCGGTACGAGCGGATCACGACGGTCGACCAGGCCACCGCGCACGCGGGCAAGGCCGGCGTCAGCGCCACGCCCTTCCTGACCGTGGACGGCAGGCGCGTCACCGGTGACGCGCTCGGATCCGCCGACGGCCTGCGCAAGGCCGTCGGCAAGGCGGCGAAGGGCGCCCCGGGGTCCCGGCCTCCCGCGCGCACCGGCGCCGGGCAGGGGCACGCCGCCCCGGGCGGGGGCGGGGAGGCCGCCCTGCGGCCCGTTCCCTGACGACGCCGCCGGAACCGCCGCGGGGAAGCGCCCCGGCGGGTCTCGGAGCGGTGACCGCGTGACGGCGATCCGGGGTCCATGGCCGGGACGCGCGCTCCGCGGGCCCCGGAGGCGGTAACGTCAACGCCCATGCAGCCGCTCGCCTCCATCCCGAGCCCCTCACAGGGCGTCTGGCACCTCGGGCCCGTCCCGCTCCGCGCCTACGCCATCATGATCATCATCGGCATCGTCGTCGCGGTCTGGCTCGGCGAGCGGCGCTGGGCCGCCAAGGGCGGCGCCCCCGGCGTGATCGTCGACGTGGCCGTGTGGGCCGTCCCGTTCGGCCTGGTCGGCGGGCGCCTCTACCACGTGCTCACCGACTACCAGCGCTACTTCGGCTCCGACGGCGAACCGGCCCGGGCGCTGGAGATCTGGAAGGGCGGCCTCGGCATCTGGGGCGCGGTCGCCCTCGGCGCCCTCGGCGCCTACATCGGCTGCCGCCGGCGCGGGATCTCCGTGCTGGCGCTCGGTGACGCGGTGGCCCCCGGGATCGCCCTCGCGCAGGCCATCGGCCGCTGGGGCAACTACTGGAACCAGGAGCTGTACGGGCGTCCCCTGCACACCTTCTGGGCACTGGAGATCGACCGGGAGCAGCGCCCGCGCCTGTCGGACGGCAGCGGCCTCGCCCCCCTCGACCCCAAGTACGCCGACGTCGCCACCTACCACCCGACCTTCCTCTACGAGTCGCTGTGGTGCGTCGGCGTCGCCGTCCTCGTCATCTGGGCCGACCGCCGCTACAAGCTGACCCACGGCCGCGCCTTCGCCCTCTACGTCGCCGCCTACACCGTCGGGCGGGGCTGGATCGAGGCCCTGCGCATCGACGACGCCCACCACGTCCTCGGCCTGCGGCTCAACGACTGGACCTCGATCATCGTCTTCGCCGGCGCGGTGGCCTACCTGTACGCGGCCCGGGGCCGCACCGGCGAGGAGAACGTCGGCCGCCCGCTCGCGGACGGGCCGTCCGGCGACGAGCCCCAGGTCCCGGCCGTCCCCGTCGCCGGCGAGGACGGGGAGCCCGCGGACGAGGCCCGGGAGGAGCCCGCTCCGGAACGGGAGCCGGAACCCGAGGCCGGCGCGGGATCGGTGCCGCACGAGGACGGACCAGAGAAGGACGGACCGGAGGCCCGGGAGCCGGACGACGGCGAGCCGGAGCCGGAGGCCGAGGTGGCTCAGGAGCCGGAGCCGGCGCCCGAATCCGAGCCCGAGCCCGAACCGGAGCCCGCCTCCGAGACCGAGGCGGTGCCGGAGGCCGAAGCGGAGCCGGAGACCGCGCCGGCGGCGGACGAGCCGCGGTCCGAGGACTCTGAGGAGCCCGAAGAGCCCGCGGAGCCCGCGAAGTCCGAGACCCCTGAGCCGGAAGCGGACGATAAGGGGGACCCGGTGGACGAACAGGTCGAAGCGGACGTGGACAATGGCCGCGACGGTGCCGCCGACGCCTCCGGGCGGGCAGGGAAGGGAGAGCCCGTCGCGAACGGGAAGTAGAGGCGGGGATTGACCGGGGCGGGCGAGACGGCGAGCGGGCGGACCGGGACCGTCCCCGAGCAGCACCACCAGCATCGCGACGTCAACGGGGGCTGGCTGCGGCCCGCGGTGTTCGGCGCGATGGACGGGCTGGTGTCCAACTTCGCGCTGATCGCGGGCATCGCGGGCGGGCAGGCGAGCCAGAAGGTCGTCCTGCTCGCCGGGCTCGCGGGGCTGGCCGCGGGCGCGTTCTCGATGGCGGCGGGCGAGTACATCTCGGTCGCGTCGCAGACGGAGCTGGCCCTGGCGGAGATCGAGGTCGAGCGGCTGGAGCTCGCCCGGCACCCGGCGGCCGAGGAACGCGAGCTGGCCGCGGTCTTCGAGTCGCGCGGCGTCGACCCGGAGACGGCCGCCGAGGTCGCCCGGCAGCTCTCGCGCGACCCCGAGGAGGCCCTGGAGGTGCACGCCCGGGAGGAGCTCGGCGTGGCGCCGGGCGACCTGCCCTCCCCGCTGCTGGCGGCGGGCTCGTCGTTCCTGTCGTTCGCGGTCGGGGCGCTGCTGCCGGTGCTGCCCTACCTGCTGGGCGCGTCCTCGCTGTGGCCCGCCGCCGCCGTCGCGGCCCTCGGGCTGTTCCTCGCCGGGGCGGTGGTGTCGCGGGTCACGACCCGCGCCTGGTGGTACGGCGGGCTGCGGCAGCTCGCGTTCGGCGCCGCCGCCGCCGCGATCACCTACGGGGTGGGCGCCCTCATCGGTACCAACGGACTTTAGGGCGTACAAGAGCGATCCCGGAGGAAACGCCCGTTCGGGCCCGCGCGGAGCGCGGGACCGCTAAGCTCCGGGGCGTGATCGAGGCTCGTGACACAGGCTCCCCCGAGACCGCGCCCGCGAAGGGGAAGGACTTCTGGCCGGCCGACGCCGGCAAGCCCGCCCGCAGGCGGCTTCCCTCCCCGAAGGTGCTCTACGGCGCCGGGGCCGTCGTGGCGGCGGCGGTGATCGCC
Organism: Actinomadura roseirufa; assembly: GCF_900659635.1. Taxonomy (GTDB): domain Bacteria; phylum Actinomycetota; class Actinomycetes; order Streptosporangiales; family Streptosporangiaceae; genus Spirillospora; species Spirillospora roseirufa. The sequence goes on from NZ_CAACVB010000039.1 coordinate 16,229, forward strand.
GTCGCGGCCGTGCTGGTGCTGGGCGGCGGTGACGACGAGGGCGGGTCCGCGAAGACGATCGCCCCGACCGCCTACACGCCGGACTTCGGCGGCGAGGGCTTCGCCAAGATCGCCTCCCGGGACGCCGACAAGCGGCCGGTCACCGAGGCGGAGGCGCTGTCGGGCGACGCCAAGACCCTCACGTCCGGCAAGTACTCGTTCCGCCTGGCCGCCTCGAACCTCACGTCCGACTGCAAGAGCGCCAGCTGGGGCGCGCGCCTGCAGGGCGACCTGGCGAAGTTCGGCTGCTCGCAGCTCCTGCGCGGCGCCTACGTCAGCTCCGACAAGAAGTACGTGGGCCAGTTCATCGTGATCAACCTCGTGAGCGAGGAGGGCGTGAAGCAGATCCAGCGCGATCTCGACCGCGCCACCGGCGCCGGCTGGGTCAAGCCGCTCAACCCGCCCGGGGTGCCCCGGTTCGGCGCAGGGTTCAGCGCCGCCTACGCCCGCACGTACGGCCACTACGCCGTCGTCACGTGGGTGGAGCGGGCCGGTGGCGCCCAGCCCGCCTCGCTCAACGAGATGATCGACGTGAGCCTCGTGATCGAGAAGCCCGCCGACTTCGTGTGGGGCCGGGTGGACCTGTCCGGCGGCGGCAAGAACGGGAAGAGGCCGTGACCCGCCCGCGGGCGCGCGCGTTCCGGCGCCGCGGGCAGTAGCCTGCACCGTCGTGGACCCCGATGAACCCGGCCGCCGCGACGGCCGCCCCCGCCGCGCCCAGGTGAGCCGCTCCGGCCGTAAACCCGCTCCGCGCAGGGCCTCCGGCCGTACGGGCGGGCCCCGCCGCCTCGGGACGCCCCGGGGCGCCGGCGGATCCGAGCGCTCTCCGCGCCGCCGTGACGAGCCCGCCCCGCCCCGGCCGCCCGCCCGCGAGGACGGCCCGTACCCGCCCGCAGGGTACGGCGGCCCGGCGCCCGAGGCGGCCGCCGTACCGGAGGCGGACCAATGGTCACCCCCTCCCGGCGGCCCCGGATACCCGGACGCCGCATATCCCGACCCTGGATACGCCGACCCTGGGTACCCGGACCCCGGGTACGGAGCCCCCGGCTACGAGACCCCGGGCCATCAGGCACCCGGGTACGCGGAGCAGGGTTACGAGACCTCCGGCTATCCGGACGCCTACGAGGCCCCCGGCGCCGCGTATCCCGCCGCGGGGTATCCCACCGCGGGTCATGAGACGGCCCAGTACGGGGCGGAGGTCCCCGAGTACCCCGCCGCGGGCCACCGGGCGGCCCCGTACGACGATCATGAGGCCGGGCCTTCCGGCGCGGGCACTGGGACGGGCCCCTACGAGCCCGAGGGACCCGCCGCCGCCGAGCCCCCCTCCCCGGGCCCACGGCGGGGACCGCGCCCCGCACGGCGTCCCAGGGGCTCCAAGGGGCCGGGAGGCGGCGGACGCGCCGGGGCGCCCGGGCCGCGGCTGTACTTCGGGGCCGCCGGCGCGCTCGGCGTGGTCGTGGTGATCGTGCTGGGGGTCGTGGCGGCGCTGGACGGCGGCGGCGACGGCTCGCCGGCCAAGGGCGCGCCGGCGGCGGTGGGCCGCCCGGCCGAGAGCGGCCCCTCTCCCTCGTCCTACTCGAGTTCGCCCTCGTCGGCGGCGTACGCCGCCATCGCCGCGCGGACCTCGGACCCGAGGCCGCTGGTGATCGAGGAGGCGTTCCCGTCCTCGGCCGGGACGGTCCGGGTGGCCGAGTCGGGCGCGCGGTTGTCCCTGCGGGACAAGCGGCTGGACGGCGACTGCTCCGCCGCCGTCTGGGGCGCGACGGTGGCCGCCGACCTGCGGCGCGGGGGATGCACGCAGGCGGCGCGGGGGGTCTACGCCGACAAGGGGCGCGGCTACGGGCTGGCCGTGGTGGTGTTCAACCTGGCGGGGTCGGCGGACGCCGACCGGTTCGTCGGGCTGCTGGACCAGGCCCGCGGCGGCGGCTTCGTCCGGCCGCTGGACGTCCCGGGCGCGGCGGCCGGGTTCGGCCGCGGCTTCGGCATGGCCCGGGGGCTGGCGCAGGGGCACTACGCCGTGGTCGCGTGGGCGCAGCGCCTTGACGGCGGCGGTGACGAGAAGGACGAGACGCTGCTGTCGCTGCTGATCGAGGGCGGGAAGGCGGCCGCGGTCCTCGGCCGCGCCGCCGCCCACTGAGCGGACGCTCGGCATCGGCTCCGCAGGCGGGCCATATCGGGGTGTTATAGCCCCCAACCTTCCTTTTGGGTGCGGTTAAACATCCCGTTCCGGTGATGATCCTCACCGGTTCCGGGGCGGAGTGCGCCGGTCACAGCCCGGTATCCTGGTCTAAACCACTCAGAGATGACCCACAGGTAATCGGCGCGGAGAAGTTTCGCGATCCGGTGCAGCCGGGCACGATCCCGGCAGTGATGTAATGTCATCTCACCGCAGCAGGGCCAACGTCGTCCCGGACTGCACTGACATCAAGCAGTGACACGAGACGACGACGGGAGGGTTGATGGCCGCTGCTGCCCTCACACCTGCTGCTGCTCCTTCGGGCCGCCCCCACTCCCAGGGGCTGTACGACCCGGCCAACGAGCACGACGCGTGCGGCGTCGGCATGGTCGCCGATCTGCATGGGCGCAAGAGTCACGACATCGTCCAGAACGCCCTGACCGTCCTGAAGAACCTGGACCACCGCGGCGCCGTGGGCGCCGAGCCCGACGACGGCGACGGCGTCGGCATCCTGGTCCAGATCCCGGACGCCTTCTTCCGCGAGGTCTGCGGCTTCCCGCTGCCGGAGGCGGGCGCCTACGCGGCGGGGATCGCCTTTCTGCCCGCCGACGGCGACGAGCGCGCCGCGGCGGTCGCCCGCGTCGAGACCCTGTGCGTCGAGGAGGGACTGTCGGTCCTCGGCTGGCGCGCGCTGCCGGTCGACCCCGAGTTCACGGGTCCCGCGGCGCGGCGGGTCATGCCGCACTTCGCGCAGTTGTTCGTCACGGCCGCCAAGGGCGGCCCGCACGCCGGGCTCACCGGCCTGGAACTGGACCGCGTCGTGTTCTGCATGCGCGAGCGCGCCGAGCAGGACGTCCGGGTCTACTTCCCGAGCCTGTCCAGCCGGACGATCGTCTACAAGGGCATGCTGACGACCCCGCAGCTGGAGCCGTTCTTCCCGGACCTGTCCGACCGCCGCTTCACCAGCGCGATCGCGCTCGTCCACTCGCGGTTCTCCACCAACACGTTCCCGGCGTGGGAGCTGGCCCACCCGTACCGGTTCATCGCGCACAACGGCGAGATCAACACGGTCCGCGGCAACCGGAACTGGATGCGGGCCCGCGAGGCGCTGCTGCGCTCGGACCTGATCCCCGGCGACCTGTCCCGGATCTACCCGGTGATCGACATCGAGGCCAGCGACACGGCCTCCTTCGACGAGTGCCTGGAGCTGCTGCACCTCGGCGGCCGCTCGCTGCCGCACGCGGTGCTCATGATGATCCCCGAGGCGTGGGAGAACCACGCCGAGATGGACGCCGACCGCCGCGCGTTCTATGAGTTCCACTCCACGCTCATGGAGGCGTGGGACGGCCCCGCCAGCGTCAGCTTCACCGACGGCACGGTCGTCGGCGCCGTCCTGGACCGCAACGGGCTGCGCCCCGGCCGCTACTGGGTGACCGACGACGGCCTGGTCGTGCTGGCCAGCGAGGCCGGCGTGCTGGACATCCCCGCGGACCGGGTCGTGCGCAAGGGCCGGCTGCAGCCCGGCAAGATCTTCCTGGTGGACACCGCCGCCGGGCGGATCGTCGAGGACGACGAGGTCAAGGCGGAGCTGGCCGCCGAGCACCCGTACGCGCGGTGGCTGCACGAGGGGCTCGTGCGCTTCGAGGAGCTGCCGCAGCGCGAGCGGGAGATCCCGACCCACGAGACGCTGGTGCGGCGCCAGCAGACCTTCGGGTACACGCTGGAGGAGCAGCGGGTCATCCTCGGCCCGATGGCGCGGACGGGCGCCGAGCCGATCGGCTCGATGGGCACCGACACGCCCATCGCGGTGCTCTCGCAGCGCCCGCGGCTGCTGTTCGACTACTTCAAGCAGCTGTTCGCGCAGGTCACGAACCCGCCGCTGGACGCGATCCGCGAGGAATTGGTCACCTCGCTGCAGTCCACGCTCGGCCCGGAGGGCAACCTGCTGGAGCCCGGCCCGGACTCGTGCCGGCGGCTGGTCCTGCCGACCCCGATCCTGGACAACGACGAGCTCTCCAAGATCATCCACATCGACGACGAGGGATCGCTGCCGCATCTCCAGGCGCACGTCGTGCATGGGCTGTACGACGTCGCGGGCGGCGGCGCGGCCCTGCAGGCGCGGCTCGCCGAGATCAGCTCCGAGGTGAGCCGGGCCATCGCGGCCGGCGCGCGGATCATCGTGCTGTCGGACCGCGGCGCCGACTCGGCTCGCGCGGCGATCCCGTCGCTGCTGCTCACCGGCGCCGTGCACCACCATCTGATCAGGGAGAAGACCCGCACCCGGGTCGGCCTGGTGATCGAGACCGGCGAGGCCCGCGAGTGCCACCACATGGCGCTGCTCATCGGGTACGGCGCGTCCGCGATCAACCCGTACCTGGCCATCGAGACCGTCGAGGACCTCGTCCGCGGCGGCGCGATCGAGGGCCCGGACCCGGCGAAGGCCGTCCGGAACCTGGTCAAGGCGTACGGCAAGGGCGTGCTCAAGGTCATGTCGAAGATGGGGGTGTCCACGGTCGCGTCCTACACCGGGGCGCAGATCTTCGAGGCGATCGGGCTGGGCTCGGCCGTCGTCGACCGGTGCTTCACCGGCACCACCTCCCGGCTGGGCGGCGTCGGCTTCGACGTGCTGGCCCGCGAGGTCGCCGAGCGGCACCGCCGCGCCTACCCGCGGAGCGGGAACGAGGCGGCCCACCGCACCCTGGAGGTCGGCGGCGAGTACCAGTGGCGCCGCGAGGGCGAGCCGCACCTGTTCAACCCGGACACGGTGTTCAAGCTCCAGCACGCCACCCGCACCCGCCGCTACGAGATCTTCAAGGAGTACACGGCCCGGGTCGACGCGCAGGCCGAGGAGCTGATGACGCTGCGCGGGCTGTTCCGGCTCCGCGAGGGCGACCGCGCGCCGGTGCCGATCGACGAGGTCGAGCCGGTATCGGAGATCGTCAAGCGGTTCTCCACCGGCGCGATGTCCTACGGGTCGATCTCGGCGGAGGCGCACGAGACCCTCGCGATCGCGATGAACCGCCTCGGCGGCAAGTCCAACACCGGCGAGGGCGGAGAGGACCCGCGGCGCTTCACCCCCGACGAGAACGGCGACCTGCGGCGCAGCGCGATCAAGCAGGTGGCCTCCGGGCGGTTCGGGGTGACCTCGGAGTACCTCACCAACGCCGACGACATCCAGATCAAGATGGCGCAGGGCGCCAAGCCCGGCGAGGGCGGCCAGCTGCCCGGCCACAAGGTGTACCCGTGGATCGCCAAGACCCGGCACTCCACCCCGGGCGTCGGGCTGATCTCCCCGCCGCCGCACCACGACATCTACTCGATCGAGGACCTGGCCCAGCTCATCCACGACCTGAAGAACGCCAACCCGGCGGCGCGCGTGCACGTCAAGCTCGTCGCCGAGGTCGGGGTCGGCACGGTCGCGGCGGGCGTGTCCAAGGCGCACGCCGACGTGGTGCTCGTCTCCGGGCACGACGGCGGCACCGGCGCCTCGCCGCTGACCTCGCTCAAGCACGCCGGCGCGCCCTGGGAGCTCGGCCTCGCCGAGACCCAGCAGACGCTGCTGCTCAACGGCCTGCGCGACCGCATCGTGGTGCAGACCGACGGGCAGATGAAGACCGGCCGGGACGTGGTGGTCGCCGCGCTGCTCGGCGCGGAGGAGTACGGCTTCGCCACCGCGCCGCTGGTGGTGTCGGGCTGCGTCATGATGCGGGTCTGCCACCTCGACACCTGCCCGGTGGGCGTGGCGACGCAGAACCCCGTCCTGCGGCGCCGCTTCACCGGGAAGCCGGAGTTCGTCGTCAACTTCTTCGAGTTCGTCGCCGAGGAGGTCCGCGAGTACCTGGCCGCGCTCGGGTTCCGCTCGCTGAACGAGGCGATCGGGCACGTGGAGGCGCTCGACACCCGCGAGGCCGTCGCGCACTGGAAGGCGTCCGGGCTGGACCTCGCCCCGATCCTGCACGCGCCGGACCGTCCGGCGGGCGCGGCCCTGCACCGGGTCGCCGAGCAGGACCACGGGCTGGAGAAGGCGCTGGACAACACGCTGATCCAGCTCGCCGAGGGCGCGATCGCGTTCGGTGACGCGGTACGGCTGGAGCTGCCGATCCGCAACGTCAACCGGACCGTCGGCACCATGCTCGGCCACGAGGTGACCAAGAAGTGGGGCGGGCGGGGCCTGCCCGACGACACGATCGACGTCACCTTCACCGGCTCGGCGGGCAACTCCTTCGGCGCGTTCACGCCGCGCGGGATCACGCTGCGGCTGATCGGCGACGCCAACGACTACGTCGGCAAGGGCCTGTCGGGCGGCCGGCTGACGCTGCGCCCGCCCGCGGACGCGGCGTTCGCGGCCGAGGAGCAGATCATCGGCGGCAACGTCATCCTGTACGGCGCCACCTCGGGCGAGCTGTTCGCCCGCGGCGTCGTCGGCGAGCGGTTCTGCGTCCGCAACTCCGGCGCGACCGCCGTCGTCGAGGGCGCCGGCGACCACGCCTGCGAGTACATGACCGGCGGCCGCGCGGTGATCCTCGGCCCGACCGGCCGCAACCTCGCGGCCGGCATGTCCGGCGGCATCGCCTACGTGCTGGACCTGGTGCCCGAGCGGGTCAACACCGAGATGGTCGACCTGGAGCCGCTCGACGAGGACGACCTGGCCTTCGTCGGGTCGCTGGTGGAACGGCATCTGGCCGAGACCGGCTCGGAGGCGGCCCGCCGGCTGCTCGGCGGCTGGGAGGCCGCCGGCGCCCGCTTCACCAAGATCATGCCGCGTGACTACCGCCGCGTGCTCGACGCCATGGCGCGGGCCGAGGCGGAGGGACGCGACGTCGACGAGGCCGTCATGGCCGCGGCGCAGAGCTGAGAGGGGGAGTCCCACATGGCCGACCCGAAGGGTTTCCTGACCGTCCCGCGCGAGCTCCCCGAGCGGCGCCCGGTCGACGTGCGCATCCGGAGCTGGTCGGAGGTCTACGAGGACTTCGGCCGGAACCGGCTGGAGCGGCAGGCGAGCCGCTGCATGGACTGCGGCGTCCCGTTCTGCCACCAGGGCTGCCCGCTCGGCAACCTCATCCCCGAGTGGAACGACCTCGTCTACCGCAAGGACTGGCACGAGGCGATCGAGCGGCTGCACGCCACCAACAACTTCCCGGAGTTCACCGGGAGGCTGTGCCCCGCCCCGTGCGAGAGCGCCTGCGTCCTCGGCATCAACCAGGACCCGGTGACCATCAAGCGCGTCGAGGTCGAGATCATCGACCGGGCGTTCGCGGAGGGCTGGGTGCGCCCGCAGCCGCCCGCGGTGAAGACCGGCAAGCGGGTCGCGGTCGTCGGCTCGGGCCCCGCGGGCCTCGCCGCCGCGCAGCAGCTCACCCGCGCCGGGCACGACGTGCGGGTGTACGAGCGCGCCGACCGCGTCGGCGGCCTGCTGCGCTACGGCATCCCCGAGTTCAAGATGGAGAAGCGGCACCTGGAGCGGCGCGTCGCGCAGATGCGCGCCGAGGGCACCGTCTTCCGGACCTCGGTGAACGTCGGCGTGGACGTCACCGCCGGCGAGCTGCGCGAGGGCCACGACGCGGTCGTGCTCGCCGGCGGCGCCACGGCCTGGCGCGACCTGCCCGTCCCCGGGCGCGAGCTCGGCGGCGTCCACCAGGCGATGGAGTACCTGCCCCCGGCGAACCGGGTGCAGGAGGGCGACTTCGCCGAGTCGCCGATCTCCGCCGCGGGCAAGCACGTCGTGGTCATCGGCGGCGGCGACACCGGTGCCGACTGCGTCGGCACCGCGATCCGCCAGGGCGCCGCGTCGGTCACCCAGCTGGAGATCATGCCGCGGCCGCCGCAGGCGCGCCCGGACGCCCAGCCGTGGCCGACCTACCCGATGCTGTTCAAGGTGGAGAGCGCCCACGAGGAGCTCGCCGGCCTCGGCGGCGACCGGGTCTACGCGGTCTCGACGACCGAGTTCCTCGGCGACGCCGACGGCAACGTCCGCGCGCTGAGGCTCATCGAGGTCGGCGGCCCGCAGACGGGGTTCGCGCCCGTCGAGGGCTCCGAGCGGGAGATCCCGGCGGAGCTGGTCACCCTCGCGATGGGGTTCCTCGGCCCCGAGCGCGCGGGCCTGCTGGAGGAGCTCGGCGTCGAGCTCGACGCGCGCGGCAACGTCGTGCGCGACCGCGACTACCGGACGTCGGTGGACGGCGTGTTCGCCGCGGGCGACATGGGCCGCGGCCAGTCGCTGATCGTCTGGGCGATCGCCGAGGGCCGCGCCGCCGCGCACGGGGTGGACGCGTTCCTCACCGGGGAGACGGCGCTGCCGTACCCGATCCCGCCCACCGCGCGGCCGATGGTCTGACGCGCGCCGTCCGCCGGCGGTGCTCGTCCGCCGTGCTCGTCCGCCGTGCCCCCGGTGCCGTCCGGGGGCACGGCGGAGTCGCGTCCGGGGTGGAACCGCGGATCAGAGAGCCGCCGCCAGCTCCCTCAGGACCTCCACCAGGCGCTCCACGTCGGCCTTGGTCGTCCGCCAGTTGATCGGCACCGGGCGGAACACCGTCATCCCCCTGTACCGCGACGTCCCCGCGTACACGCGGCCGTCGGCCAGCAGCGCCTCGCCGAGGCGGGCGTTCAGCTCGTCCAGCCGCTCCTCGGGCACCCCCTCGGGGCGGTACCGGAAGCACACCACGCACAGCTCCACCGGCGCGAGCAGCTCCAGGTCGGGCGCATCCTCGACGAGCGCCCCCAGATGGGCCGACACGTCCAGATGGCGTTCCACCATCTCCCGGTGGCCCTCGCGCCCGTACGCCCGCAGCGTCGCCCAGATCGGCAGCGCCCGCGCCCGCCGCGACGACTCGGGGCCCAGCATGTTGTAGTTCACGCGCCCGTCGTCCGCGTCGGGCAGGTACGACGCGCCCCACGCCCCGAACGCCCGGCTCAGCAGTTCCGGCCGGCGCACGAACGAGAACCCGCTCTCGTACGGCACGTTCAGCCACTTGTGCCCGTCCGCGGTGACCGAGTCGGCGCGTTCGACGCCGCGCGCCAGATGCGCCGTGCGCGGCGACAGCGCCGCGAACATGCCGAACGCCCCGTCGACGTGCAGCCAGGCACCGTGCCGTTCCGCGAGGTCGGCCAGCTCGTCGATCGGGTCGGAGCCGCCGGTGTTCACCTCGCCGAGATTGGCGACGATCACCGCCGGGGCGTCCAGCAGGCCCAGCACCGCGTCCATCGAGTCGAGGTCCACCCGGCCGGTGTCGTCCCGCGCGAACGTCCGCAGCGTGTCCCGGCCGCAGCCGAGGATCTGCAGCGCCTTGCGCGTGCTGACGTGCACCAGCCCGCTGCTGAGCACGGGCATCCGCGGCAGCCCCGCCAGGCCCTGCGACGTCACGTCCACGCCGTGCTGCTCCGCCCACCAGTACCGCGCGCACGACAGACCGGTCACGTGCGCGAACGTCGCGCTGGGCGTCAGCACCCCGCCGAACTCGGCGGGCAGCGCGAACAGCTCCTTCAGCCAGCGCAGCACGACCGTCTCCGCCCGCGCCGCCAGCGGCGAGGACACCCACAGCCCCGCCGGCTGGTCCAGCAGGGAGGCGACCCAGTCGCCCGCCATCGCCGCGGGCGTCGCGCCGCCCACCACGAGGTGGAAGAACCGCGGCCCGGAGGAGTGCGTCGCCGCCGCCGTCCCGACGCGCAGCAGCCGCTCCACGCTGGCCGCCGCGCCCTCGCCCACGTCCGGGAGCGGACCGTCGAGATCGTCCAGCAGGGGGTCGGCGGCCCGGTCGTGGACGGGACGGTCCTGGAGGCTGTCCAGATACGGCCCGGCGGCCCGCGCCACGAGGGCGAGCGGGTCGGCGGCGGAGCCGCGTTCGTGCAGGGGATCGCTCATGGCCACAGGAGATCATGAAGGACGTCCCGGACGGAACGATCTATTTCCGGCGCCACCCGCCGCCGGCGCCCCGGGCCCGCCCGGCGAGCCGCCCCGTCGTGGCTCTCGTCTCCCTTGTGTCCCGCCGAACCCGTCGGCTACGTTCCGGCGAGAGGCCGCGGCGGCCCCCACGGCCCACGATCCGCGCGGCTCGCGGGAAGCCCGCTCACCCGCCCGCGGGACGTCGGGGGCCCGGCCACCCACCGCTGGGGTGGCCGGGCCCACCCCGGCCTTGGACACGTCCGTTTCCTGCAAGACCGCCTGTTCACCGCCGCCCTAGCGTGGACCCATGAAGGTTCTGAACATCACCGGCCTCGAGCGGGCCGAGGAATTCTTGCGCCTCAACGGCCGCATCATCGACCGGCGCCGCTTCGACCTCCACTTCCGCGGGGGATCGCCCGCGCCCGTCCTCGCCGCCCTGCGGGCCTATGAGAACGCCGACGGCGGCTACGGCCACGCCCTCGAACCCGACCTGCGCGGGGAGGCCAGCCAGCCCGTCCCCGCCCAGATCGCCCTGGAGATCCTCCACCAGGCGGGCGGCGACGGCGACCCCGCCGTGGCGCGCATCGGCGACCACCTGGCGTCGATCACGGCAGCGAACGGGGGAGTCCCCTTCGTCCTGCCGTCGGTCAGGGACACCCCGCACGGCCCGTGGTGGCAGACCCCCGACGACCCTCCCGGCTCGATCAACCCCACCGGGGCGCTCGCCGGGTTGCTGTACCGCGCGGGATCCCGCCACTCCTGGCTCGACCCCGCCACCGACTTCTGCTGGAGCCACCTGGAGAACGTCTCCGCCGAGCCCGGCCCCTACGACGCGCTGTCCATCCTCATCTTCCTCGACAACGTCCCCGACCGTGACCGCGCCGAGGCGGTCTTCACCCGCCTCCGGGACGCCCTCGCCGCGCACGTCACCCTGGACCCGCACGCCGAGGGGATCCACCACTTCCCGCTCGACTTCGCCCCGGCGCCGCACGGCTTCGGCCACCGCCTGTTCACCGGCGACGTCCTCGACGCCCACCTCGACGCCCTGATCGACGCCCAGGGCGAGGACGGCGGGTGGTACGTCAACTTCCCGAGCTGGACCCCGATCACCAAGCACGACTGGGCCGGCCACCTCACCGTCGAACGCGCGAGGACCCTCCAGGCCTACGGCCGCCTCAAGGCATAGGCCCCATCTCAACGCTCCCAGCCCGCCACACGAACGCACCAAAGCCCAGGGGACCGACGCGAGGCCCGTCGAAGGGCGCCCAACGGCCTGTGCGAGCGCGTACTCCCGGCGGGACGATGGAGGGTGTCTCAGACGACCTCAGCCGTCACGCGAGCGCGCGCTCTGACCGGCGGGGCGAAGCCGGAGGCGAGCCCCGCCGGGAAGATCGCGAAGCGATTCGCGCTCGCACGAGCACGGTCAAGGGCGAGCCGCCAGGCGAGTCCTTGGGCCGGGATCGCCTTCAAAGCAGCCCGCTGATCGGTTCGCCCGCCAGGTCCCGTACCTCGTGCGCGAGATGCGCCTGGTCGGCGTAGCCCGCCGCGTACGCCGCGTCGGCGAGCGGTGTCCCCGCCCGCGCCAGCCCCAGCGCCCGCTGGAAGCGCAGCACTCGCTGGAGGGTCTTCGGCCCGTACCCGAACGCCGTCAGCGACCGGCGCCGCAGCTGCCGTTCCCCGATCCCGATCTCGGCGGACACGTCCCGGACCGAGCCGCGGGCCAGCCCCGCCACCACCGCCGGGACGAGCGGGTCCACCGGTTCCGCGGCCCTCGCGCGGCCGGTCACCGCCGCGACCAGCGCCGCCTGCTGCCGCCGCGGCGACCCCGCCGCCGCCACGGTCTCGGCCAGCCGGTCCGCCGCGCCGCCCCACAGGTCGGCGAGGGGGAGCCGGGCGTCCCGGACGGCGTCCGCGGGCACGCCGAGCACCGGCGGCGCGGCGCCCGGCGCGAACCGCACCGCGACCATCCGCTCGCCCGGCCGTATGAGGGCGGGGACCGGCCCGGTGTCCGGCCCCGCCACGAGGATCCCCGCCTCCGACCAGATCAGGTCCACGCACCCGTCGGGGACGACGCGCTGGAGGTAGGGCTCGGTGTCCGTCGGCAGCCCGGCCGTCCATGAGCACACGAGCCCGGCGGAGCGGGGCGCGGGTTTCTCCTGGTAGCCGGTCACATTCATTCCTCCTGCATACCATCCGTTGGCGCGGGCAGGGGAACCGGGGAACACGCGACAAAGGGAGGCACCATGTCGAATGAACTGCAGGGCAGAACGGTCGCGTTCCTCTGTGCGCCCGAGGGCGTCGAGCAGGTCGAGCTCACCGAGCCGTGGAAGGCCGTGGAGCAGGCCGGTGGAAACCCGCGTCTCGTGTCGACGCAGTCGGGCCGGATCCAGGCTTTCGATCACCTCGACAAGGCCGACACCTTCCCGGTCGACACGACCGTGGGAGTCAGCGGGCACGGAGAGTTCGACGCGCTCGTCCTGCCCGGCGGCGTCGCCAACCCCGACTTCCTGCGCACCGATCCCGCGGCGGTCGCCTTCGCCAGGGCGTTCTTCGACGCCGGCAAGCCCGTGGCGGCGATCTGCCACGCGCCGTGGACGCTCATCGAGGCGGGCGTGGTGCGCGGCCGTACGATGACGTCGTGGCCGAGCCTGCGCACCGACCTGCGGAACGCGGGCGCGACCTGGGTCGACGAGGAGGTCCGGGTCTGCGAGGCGGGGCCGAACACGCTCGTGACGTCCCGCCGGCCGGACGATCTCAAGGCGTTCTGCCAGCGGACGATCGAGACGTTCCGGGGCTGAACCGCCCAATTTGGTCTAGACCTCTGAGCTAGACCAATCGGTGAACCTTCGGCGACCGTATCCAGGGCGAATATCCGTACCGACGGGTAACTAAGTACCGTTGTGCGCGTGACCCGTCGAGCGAAGATTGTCAGCACCATCGGTCCCGCCTGCTCCGGAGCCGAGGAGATCCGCGCCCTCGTGGAGGCCGGCATCGACGTCGCCCGGCTCAACATGAGCCACGGCGAGCACGCCGGCCACGAGGAGGTCTACCACCGGATCCGTGCCGCGGCCGAGGCCACCGGGCGGGGCGTCGGCATCCTCGCCGACCTCCAGGGCCCGAAGATCCGCATCGGCCGCTTCCCGGACGGGCCCGTCCGGCTCACCCTCGGCGACGAGTTCACCATCACCACCGAGGACGTCCCCGGCAGCCGCCGCGAGGTCTCCACGACCTACAAGGGCCTGCCCGGCGACGTGAGCCCCGGCGACACCGTCCTCATCGACGACGGCCGCGTCGCCCTCCGCGTCGCCGGGGTCGACGGCCCCCGCGTGCGCACCACCGTCACCGTCGGCGGAATGGTCTCCGACAACAAGGGCCTCAACCTGCCGGGCGTCCCCGTCAGCGTCCCCGCCCTCACCGAGAAGGACGAGACCGACCTGCGCTGGGCGCTGCGCCTCGGCGTCGACCTGGTCGCCCTCTCCTTCGTCCGGACCCCCGCCGACGCCGACATCTGCTACCAGATCATGGAGGAGGAGGGCGTCCGCGTCCCGCTCATCGGCAAGATCGAGAAGCCGCAGGCGGTGGAGCGGCTCCCCGAGATCGTCGCCGCCTTCGACGGCATCATGGTCGCCCGCGGCGACCTCGGCGTCGAGCTCCCCCTGGAGGAGGTGCCGATCGTGCAGAAGCGGGCCATCGAGCTGTGCCGCGAGAAGGCCCGCCCCGTCATCGTCGCCACCCAGATGCTCGAGTCGATGATCTCCGCCCCCCGGCCCACCCGCGCCGAGACCTCCGACGTCGCCAACGCCGTCTTCGAGGGCGCCGACGCGGTGATGCTCTCCGGCGAGACCAGCGTCGGCCAGTACCCGATCGAGTCGGTCCAGACGATGAGCCGCATCGTCAGCACCGCCGAGCAGGCCGCCCTGCACGCCACCCACACCCTGGACCGCATCCCCGAGACCGTCGGCGGGGCCATCGCGCGCGCCGCCGCGGAGGTCGGTGCCACCGTCGGCGCCGAGGCCCTGGTCGCCTTCACCATGTCCGGTGAGACGGCCCGCCGGCTGTCGCGCTACCGGTCCCCGATCCCGCTGCTGGCCTTCACCTCGGTGCCCGCCGTCCGTGGCCGCCTGGCGCACGTGTGGGGCGTCGAGACGTTCATCGTCCCGCAGGTCGACCACACCGACGACATGGTCGGCCAGGTCGATCAGGCCCTCGTCGAGATCGGCCGCTGCCAGAAGGGCGACCGCGTCGTGGTCGTCGCGGGCTCGCCCCCCGGAACGGCGGGCTCCACCAACGCCCTGCGCGTCCACAACATCGGCGACACCATCGCGATGGGCCACTGAACGAGGCCACTGAACGATGGGCCTCCGGAAGCCGGGCCGCTGACCCGAACCGGACCGCCCGAGACGGGCGGGGCGGCGCACCGCACGGGTGCGGCGCCCCGCCCGGCGCGTCTTCGCGCCCGCCCGTGGCGAAGATCACTGGGGGATCTCATTTCGGGTTCGCTCTGGACACCCGCGCCACGGGGGCGGCACGATCGAGACCATGGACGACGACACGCGAGCGAACGGCCCGCGGGGCCGCACCCGGTGGCACGCCCTTCCGCCGCGCGTTCCGCCGGAGGATCTGACGACGGGCCAGCAGGTGCCGCCCACGCCCCAGGCCATCGCCGAGGCGGCGATGACCCCGATGGACGAGGCCACCCGCTACCCCTGCTGACCTCGCCCGCCCGGTGTGGCGGGTCCACGTGCCGGGAGCGCCGGGCGTTGCCGCTGGTGAGGAGTGCCCCGAGTGGGATTCGAACCCACACTAAACGGTGTTTGAGACCGCTTCCTCTGCCATTGGGATATCGGGGCTTTGTCCAAATAAAACGGACATCCGGCTCCTGGTGCGCCCTGCCCGGTTGAGGGTGGGGCGACGGGTAACAGGTTAGCGGGTCCCGGTAGGCTCGTGCGCGTGGAGAGCGCTCGGCGAGTTGTGATCGCGGAAGACGAGGCCCTGATCCGGCTGGACCTGAAGGAGATGCTGCAGGAGGACGGCTACGAGGTCGTGGGCGAGGCGGGCGACGGCGAGACGGCCGTGCGGCTGGCCGTCGAGCTGCGGCCCGACCTGGTGATCCTCGACGTCAAGATGCCGATCCTCGACGGGATCTCCGCCGCCGAGCGGATCTCGGCCGAGCGGATCGCGCCGGTCGTCATCCTCACCGCGTTCTCCCAGCGCGAGCTCGTCCAGCGGGCCACCGAGGCGGGTGCGATGGCCTACCTCGTCAAGCCGTTCTCCAAGACCGACCTCGCGCCCGCGATCGAGATGGCGGTCAGCCGCTACACCGAGCTGCGCGCGCTGGAGGCCGAGGTCGCCGGGCTGCAGGAGCGCCTGGAGACCCGCAAGGTCGTCGACCGGGCCAAGGGACTGCTGCAGGAGGCCCACGGCTGGAGCGAGGCCGAGGCGTTCCGCTGGATCCAGAAGACCTCCATGGACCGCCGGCTCACGATGCGGGCCGTCGCCGAGGCCGTCGTGACGGGTGCGGCCGGAGAAACGCCTGGTGGTGACGGGGCCGCCGCGGGCTGAGCCCGGCGGCGGTCACCCTTCGTGTCGTTCATGTGCCCACGGACGCCTTCGCGAGTGTCGCATGTCCGTAACTCTCCGTAATATCCGCTGGCAATGGCATATGCCGGATGAGCACGGAGGAGTAACGAACGAGTAACCCTTCTATCCGGGGGTGCTGTTCTGGGCGGGGTCGACGGTGTACGACATAGCTGGTCCCCGAGTGACCGATATCTCCACCAGAGATTCGGCGTCGGGGCATGACTCGTACCCGATCCCCTACCGGATCCGGATGGAAAGGTTGGGCACCTTGCGGCGCAACAAGATGAGGGTCACCGGCGCGGTGGCGGTGAGCGCGGCGCTCGCGCTCGGCGCCGTCAGCTGCAGCGACGACGACGGCGGCTCGGGCGGTGGCGACGAGGTCACGATCGGGTTCATGGGCGACCTGACCGGTGAGAACTCGGGTCTGGTGATCCCGCCCAAGCAGGGCGCGCAGCTGGCCATCGAGCAGTACAACGCGACCAACCCCAAGGTCAAGATCAAACTCAAGACCTACGACAGCCAGGGCAAGGCCGAGCAGGCCACCACGCTGGCGCAGGGCGCGGTCAAGAGCGACAAGATCGTGGGACTGATCGGCCCGGCGTTCTCGGGCGAGTCCCAGAGCGTCAACCCGATCCTCAACGAGGCCAAGATCCCGTCGGTGACCCCCTCGGCGACGGGCATCGCGCTCGCCGAGAAGGGCTGGAAGTACTGGCACCGCGTGGTCGCCGACGACGCCGTGCAGAGCGTCGGCGCGGGCGAGTTCCTGTCGGGCTCGGTGAAGGTCAAGAAGGTCTTCACCGTCTCGGACAACCAGGAGTACGGCAAGGGCCTCGCGGACTCGGTGGGCAACGCCGTCAAGACCAAGGGCGCGCAGGTCCAGAGCGACGCGGTGGACGACAAGGGCAACGACTACTCCTCCACCGTCAACAAGATCAACCAGTTCAAGCCGGACGCGGTGTACTTCGGCGGCTACTACGCCGTCGCGGGCCGGCTGTTCAAGCAGCTTCGCGAGGGCGGCTACAAGGGCAAGGTGATGTCGGGCGACGGCTCGCTCGCCACCGGCCTGATCGAGGGCGCGGGGCAGGCGAACGCGCAGGGCGCGCTGCTCAGCTGTGGCTGCATGATCGACGCTGAAGGTAAGACGAACGCCAAGGCCAAGAAGTTCGCCGACGACTACAAGGCGAAGTTCGGCTCCGAGGTCGCGATCTACTCCAGCGAGGGCTTCGACGCGGCGACGGCCTTCATCGAGGCGATCAAGGCCGGCAAGACCAAGGCCGAGGAGATCAACGGGTTCCTGAAGACCGAGGACTTCCAGGGCGTCGGCAAGCAGATCAAGTTCGACGACAAGGGCGAGCTCGCCACGCAGGACATCTTCATCTACGAGGTGAAGGACAACAAGCTGCCGCTTCTCGGCAACAGCAAGCAGGCCACGGTCTCGTAGGGCGCACCACGCCTGACCGACCGTCCCCCGGGTTCTCCGGGGTCCCCTGATGGCGCGGGAGCGGGAGCGCTACAGCGCTCCCGCTCCGTTTATCAAAGGCGACCAAAGGTGCTCGACGACTTCATCAATCAATTCTGGCCGTCGACTGTCGACGGGCTGTCGCTGGGCGCGATCTACGCGCTGCTGGCGCTCGGCTACACGATGGTCTACGGCGTGCTCCGGCTGATCAACTTCGCCCACGCCGACATCTTCATGGTCGGCACCTTCGCGGCACTGTGGACGGTTCGGTCCCTGGGCGTCTCCGACGTCGGCGGGATCGCGCTGGTCGGCGTGGTGGCGCTGACGGGGCTGGTCGCCGGCGCGGTGGCCGGCGGCGGCGCGATGCTGCTGGAGATGGGCGCCTACCGCCCGCTTCGCAAACGCGGCGCGTCCCGGCTGGCGGCGCTGATCTCGGCCATCGGCGCGTCGATCTTCATCCAGCAGCTGTTCGGCACGGTGATCATCCATCGGGTGTTCGGCACCTCCAAGGAGGGCGGCAAGCTCCCGGTCAACGAGCACTTCAAGAAGCTGCAGACCGTCGTGGACGTCGGGCCGATCCAGATCACCAACGACAAGCTGATCGTGTTCCTCGGCTCCATCCTCATGATGATCGCGCTCGACCAGTTCGTGAACCGGACGAAGCTCGGCCGCGGCATCCGCTCCACCGCCCAGGACCCGGAGACCGCGGTGCTCATGGGCGTCAACATCGACCGGATCGTGTCGATGACCTTCCTGGTGGGCGGCATCATGGCGGGGGTCGCCGCGGCGCTGTACTTCCTGCGCTTCGAGCAGACGAACTACTTCGTGGGCTTCCTGCTCGGCATCAAGGCGTTCACGGCGGCGGTGCTCGGCGGGATCGGCAACATCCGCGGCGCGCTTGTCGGCGGGTTCGTCCTCGGGCTGCTGGAGATGTACGGCTCGAGCTTCTTCGGATCGGAGTGGCGGGACGTCGTCGCCTTCTCCGTGCTCATCCTCGTCCTGATGTTCCGTCCCACCGGAATCCTCGGTGAGTCCCTCCAGCAGGCGCGCGCATGAACCTCTCCAAGAACGCGGAAGGGGCCCGGCGCGGCCCGGGCCTGTCGCTGGACGCGCTGCGGCACTGGTGGGCGGGCGCGCCCGGGTGGGCGCGCTGGGTGGTCTACCTGCTGCTGATCGTGGTGGGCGTGCTGCTGCCGAGCGAGTCCATCGGCTCGTTCATGGCGCCGAGCGGCGCGGACTGGCCCTCGATGCTGAGCAGCCAGATCGCGATCTACGTGCTGCTGGCGCTCGGGCTGAACGTCGTGGTGGGCATGGCCGGGCTGCTGGACCTCGGGTACGTGGCCTTCTACGCGGTCGGCGGCTACACGATCGCGATCTTCGCGACCAAGTACGACTGGAGCTTCTGGCAGACGCTCGTGCTCGCCATCGCGTTCTCGGCGCTGGCGGGGGTGATCCTCGGCGCGCCCACGCTGCGGTTGCGCGGCGACTACCTCGCGATCGTGACGCTCGGCTTCGGTGAGATCGTCAAGAAGACCGCGAACAACAGCTCGTACGTGAACGGGCCGCGGGGCGTCCAGGGCATCCCGCACCCGCCGACGCTGTCGGAGTTCGAGATCGGCGGGGTGCAGCCGCTCAAGTACGGGCTGCTGGACTCCCGGCCGTACTACTACCTGCTGCTCGCGTTCATCATCGTCGCGATCATCTTCGTGCGGCGGCTGGACAAGTCGCGGGTCGGCCGCGCGTGGGCCTCGATCCGCGAGGACGAGGACGCCGCGGAGCTGATGGGCGTCCCGACCTTCAAGTTCAAGCTGGCCGCGTTCGCCATCGGCGCGGCGATCGGCGGCAGCGGCGGCGTCGTGTTCGCCTCGCAGCAGACCTCGATCACGCCGCCGAACTTCGACTTCCTGGTGTCGGCGCTGATCCTGGCGGGCGTCGTGCTGGGCGGCTCGGGCAACATCCCGGGCGTCATGCTCGGCGCGTTCGTCGTGGCGTGGCTGCCGGAGCGGTTCCGCGGGCTGCAGGACTACCGGATGCTGATCTTCGGTGCCGTGCTGGTGCTGATGATGATCTTCCGGCCGGAGGGGTTGTGGCCGTCCCGGCAGCGCAAGGCGGAGCTGGCCGAGGGCACGGGCGGAATGGGCGGACTGGGGGCCGAGGTCCCGGGCCCCGGCCAGGCCGAGGCCGCCGCGGAGGTGGGCAAGTGAGCGGGGCGGACGAACGGACGCCGGTGCTGGAGCTGCGCGAGGTCGTCATGCGCTTCGGCGGCGTCGTGGCGCTCAACAAGGTCCAGATCACCATCGGCGAGGGCGAGATCTTCGCGTTGATCGGCCCGAACGGCGCGGGGAAGACCACGGTGTTCAACGTGACCACCGGGGTGTACCGGCCGACGGAGGGCCAGGTCGTGTTCCGCGGCCAGCGGATCGACGGCAAGAAGCGGTACCACGTCACGAAGCTGGGCGTGGCGCGGACGTTCCAGAACGTGCGCCTGTTCCACAACATGACGGCGGTGGAGAACGTCCTGGTGGGCACCGACGCCCACCACCGGACGGGCCTCGTCGGCGCGTCGCTCGGGTTGCCGTGGCACCGCCGGGAGGAGCGCAAGGGGCGCGAGCGGGCCCGCGAGCTGCTCGAGCTGGTCGGCGTCCAGCACCGCGCCGAGGAGGCCGCGAAGAACCTGCCGTACGGCGACCAGCGCCGGCTGGAGATCGCGCGGGCGCTGGCCACCGAGCCGAAGCTGCTGCTGCTGGACGAGCCGGCCGCCGGGATGAACCCGGCGGAGAAGGTCGCCCTGCAGGAGCTGATCCGCACGATCCGCGACACGGGCGTGACCGTGCTGCTGATCGAGCACGACATGAGCCTGGTGATGGGCATCAGCGACCGCATCGGGGTCCTGGACTTCGGGCAGAAGATCGCCGATGGGCTGCCGGCCGAGGTGCAGAACGACCCGCGGGTCATCGAGGCGTATCTGGGGGCTCCGGCCGATGCTTCTTGAGATCAGGGACATCCACGTCCACTACGGAAAGATCGCCGCGCTGAAGGGCATCACGGCCTCGGTCGACGAGGGCGAGATCGTCACGCTGATCGGCGCGAACGGCGCCGGGAAGACGACGACGCTCAAGACGATCTCCGGGCTGCGGTCGCTGACCCGGGGATCGATCGAGTTCGACGGCCGCGACATCAGCAAGATGCCGGGGCACAAGCGGGTCCTCGCCGGCATCGGGCAGTCGCCCGAGGGCCGGGGGATCTTCCCCGGCATGTCGGTGGAGGAGAACCTCCTGATGGGCGCGTTCAGCCGCAAGGACGACGCGTCCAAGGAGCTCGCCGAGGCCTACGAGCTGTTCCCCCGGCTCGCCGAGCGCAAGACCCAGGCGGGCGGCACCATGTCCGGCGGCGAGCAGCAGATGCTCGCGATCGGGCGGGCGCTGATGGCCAAGCCGAAGGTGCTGCTGCTGGACGAGCCGTCGATGGGCCTCGCGCCCATGCTGGTGCAGCAGATCTTCTCCATCATCCAGGAGATCAACCGGCGCGGCACGACCGTGCTGCTGGTCGAGCAGAACGCCCAGCAGGCCCTCCAGATCGCGCACCGCGCGTACGTGCTGGAGACCGGCCGGGTGGTGAAGTCGGCGCCGGCGTCGCGGCTGCTGGACGACCCGGAGGTCCGCGCCGCCTACCTGGGCGGTGAGCTGGGCGAGGCGGCCGCGTCGCCCGCTGCCGCTCCCGCCCCGGTGGACGCGCCGGACCCGGGCGCGACGGTCACGGACGCGCCGGCGTCCGGCGCCGCGCCCGAGGGCTCGGAGGAGGACGCCTCCTCGTAGCCGTCCGTCCCGTGCCCGCCCGCTCCGGTTCGCGCGAACCCGAGCGGGCGGGTGCCGCGCGTCCGGGGCCCGGCGGCCGGGCGGCGCCCGGCGCGCCCTGGTCAGGGCAGCGGGATCTCGGTGGGGGCGGGGTCGCTGACGGCGCCGACGGGCGGGGAGCCGTAGAGCCGGACGGCCTTCGCCCTCGCACCGCGCGGCACGTCGAACCACAGGTCGAACTCGACCCGCATCGCGGCGCCCACCGACAGCCGCTCCGGCTGTCGCTTGATCATGGTGGCGTTGACGTCCGGGGTCAGGACGCGGCCGTCGGCGGTGACCAGCCGCTGCTTCCAGGCGTCGAAGACCTGGATGTCACGGCCGGTGTTCACCGCGAGGAGGCGGATCCGGGTGAACGTGCCGTGCGCGCCCATGGCGGTGTGGGTGCCCATCACTTCGGCCATCTGCTCACGGAAGCCGAGCACGGTGAACTGCAGGTCGGCGCTGCGTCCCGCCTTCCCCTCGGGCGTGCTCTCGTCCTCGCGGGCCTTCTCGGCCGGGACGCGGTACTCGTGGGGGGAGGAGCCGGAGCATCCCTGGAGGGCGGCGGCGAGGAGCAGCGCCGCGCCCGCCCGGGCGGCTCGTGGACGTTGGAGACGCGAGGGTCGCGGACGCTTGGGGCGCATGTACGGAAAGTACGGCCTGACCAGGGGAGGGTGAACGGGTCAGAGGGAATCGCAACGCAAACGCGACTACCGAAACGCGTTCACCGGTGTTGTCGATCGGGTGCCGGACGCCGGCCGGACGTGCCGTTACCGCCCGGAACGGATCATGGCCCGGGATCACCTTTGGGGCCGTACGAACCTTCCTCGGGCGCGTACGTTGTCTACTCGGTGATCCCGGGCCGTTCCAATGCACGCTACAGACCCGGGGCGATCCATCGCAAAGGAGGACACGGGTCACGCGTCCGGGCGGTCCCTGAGCATGCAGGTGAGGCGGGCGGTGCAGACCCGCCGGTCCCGCCCGTCGGTGATCGCGATCTCGTAGGTGGCGAGCGTCCGCCCGCCGTGCACCCGCGTCGCGACGCCGGTGACCCAGCCCTCGGTCGCCGTCCGGTGGTGGGTGGCGTTGATCTCGATGCCGACGGCGATCCGGCCGGGCCCGGCGTGCAGCATGGCCCCCACCGACCCGAGCGTCTCCGCCAGCACGCAGGACGCGCCGCCGTGCAGCAGCCCGTACGGCTGGGTGTTGCCCTCGACCGGCATGCGCGCGGTCACCCGCTCGGGCCCGGCCTCCAGGAACTCGATGCCCATGGTCTTCGCCAGGGTCCCGTGCGTGCCGGACTCCACCTCGGCGAGGACCGCCTCCCGCGTCTCCTCGGAGCTCACGCCGCCGGTGTCGCTCACTTACACCTCCGCGAATCTGTCGTACGCGCAGACTAGAGTCCTGGTGTGGCGACGACAGCATCGACCCCTGACAAGCGTGACCGGCTCCTCCTGCTCGACGGGCACTCCCTGGCATACCGGGCGTTCTTCGCGCTGCCCGTGGAGAACTTCTCCACGACCGACGGGCAGCCGACCAACGCCGTGTACGGCTTCACCTCCATGCTCATCAACGTGCTGCGCGACGAGCAGCCCACCCACATCGCGGTGGCGTTCGACCGCTCCGAGCCGACGTTCCGGCACGAGCAGTACGTGGAGTACAAGGCTGGCCGCCAGAAGACCCCCGACGAGTTCCGCAGCCAGGTCAGCCTGATCTTCGAGGTGCTGGACGCGCTGCGCGTCCCGCGGCTGTCCGTCGCGGGCTTCGAGGCCGACGACATCATCGCCACGCTGTCGGTCCAGGCCACCGAGGCCGGCCTCGAGACGCTCATCGTCACCGGCGACCGGGACGCCTTCCAGCTCGTCGACGACCACGTCACGGTCCTCTACCCGGTCAAGGGCGTCTCCGAGCTCGCCCGGATGGACCCCGCCGCCGTCGAGGCCAAGTACGGCGTGCCGCCCGCGCGGTACCGCGAACTGGCCGCGCTGGTGGGGGAGAGCAGCGACAACCTCCCCGGCGTCCCCGGCGTCGGCCCGAAGACCGCCGCCAAGTGGCTCGTCAAGTACGGCGACCTCGACGCCCTCGTCGCCCGCGTCGAGGAGATCAAGGGCAAGGCCGGCGACAACCTGCGCGAGCACCTCGCCGGGGTGCTGCGCAACCAGCAGATCAACAAGCTCGACACCGCCGTCGGCCTGGAGCTGACCCCGCCGCAGCTCACCATGGGCCAGTGGGACCGCGACGAGATCCACACCCTGTTCGACTCGCTGCAGTTCCGGGTGCTCCGCGAGCGGCTGTACTCCTCCCTGTCGGCCGCCGAGCCCGAGGCCGACGAGGGGTTCGAGGTCGAGCTGGAGGACCTGGAGCCCGGCGCCCTCGGCGCCTGGCTGGACGCCAACGCCCGCGACCGGCTCGGCATCGCCGTCACCGGCACCTGGGGGCGCGGCACCGGCGAGATCACCGCCGTCGCCCTCGCGTCCAGGAAGGGGCCCGCCGTCCACCTCGACCCGGCCGAGCTGATCGAGGACGACGAGCGCGCCCTCGCCGCCTACCTCGCCGACCCCGGCCGCCCCAAGGCCGTCCACGAGGCCAAGGGCCCCATGCTGGCGCTCGCCGCGCGCGGCATCACCCTGGACGGCGTCACCAGCGACACCGCCCTCGCCGCCTACCTCGCCCTGCCGGGCCAGCGCACGTTCGACCTGTCCGACCTCGTCCTGCGCTACCTGCACCGCGAGCTGCGCAACGAGACCGAGGACTCCGGCCAGCTCACCCTCGACGGATCCGGCGAGGAGGAGGCCGCCGAGGCCCTCGCCGTCCGCGCCCGCGCCGTCGCCGAGCTCGCCGAGGTGCTCGACGCCGACCTCGACAAGCGCGGCGCCACCCGGCTCCTGCGCGAGGTCGAACTGCCGCTCGTCGGCGTCCTGGCCGCCATGGAACGGGCGGGCATCGCCGTCGACGCCGACCACCTCGCCGGAATGTCGGCCTCGCTCGGCGGCCAGGTCAAGGAGCAGGAGCAGGCCGCGCACGGCGCCGTCGGACACGAGTTCAACCTCGGCTCGCCCAAGCAGGTGCAGCAGGTCCTGTTCGACGAGCTGAACCTCCCCAAGACCAAGCGCACCAAGACCGGCTACACCACCGACTCCGAGGCCCTGACCACCCTCCTGGAGAAGGACGGCCATCCGGTCCTGGAGCACATCCTCCGCTGGCGTGAGGTCGCCAAGCTCAAGTCCATCGTCGACTCCCTCATCCCGATGGCCGACGACGCCGGGCGCATCCACACCACCTACAACCAGATGATCGCCGCCACCGGCCGGCTGTCGTCCACCGACCCCAACCTGCAGAACATCCCCATCCGAACCGCCGAGGGCCGGCAGATCCGCGAGGCGTTCGTCGTGGGCACCGCCACCCGCCCCGGCGTGACCTACGAGTCGCTGCTGACCGCAGACTACTCCCAGATCGAGCTGCGGATCATGGCGCACCTCTCCGAGGACGCGGCGCTCCTCGAGGCGTTCGGCACCGGAGCCGACTTCCACACCATCACCGCCTCCCGCGTCTTCGGCCTGCCGCCCGAACAGATCGACTCCGAGCTGCGCGCCCGCATCAAGGCGATGAACTACGGCCTCGCCTACGGCCTGTCGGCCTACGGGCTGTCCCAGCAACTGCGCATCTCCCCGGACGAGGCGCGCGGCCTCATGGAGGAGTACTTCCAGCAGTTCGGCGGCGTCCGCGACTACCTGCACGACATCGTCTCCAAGGCCCGGCAGGACGGCTACACCGAGACCATCCTCGGCCGCCGCCGCTACCTGCCCGACCTCAACTCCGACAACCGCCAGCGCCGCGAGATGGCCGAGCGGATGGCCCTCAACGCCCCCATCCAGGGCTCGGCCGCCGACATCATCAAGGTCGCCAGCCTCAACGTCGACCGCGCGCTCCGCGCCGCCGGACTCGAATCCCGCATGCTCCTGCAGGTCCACGACGAACTCGTCCTCGAGGTCGCCGCCGGCGAACTCGACGACCTCAAGGCCCTGGTCAGCGCCCAGATGGCCGGCGCCTACGAACTCCGCGCCCCACTGGACGTCTCCATGGGCACCGGCCGCACCTGGCAAGAGGCGGCTCATTAGATTCAAGCCCGGCCCACGGTCCTCGCCTGGCGGCTCGGACCGTGACCGTTCTTGTGCGAGCGCGAATCGCTTCGCGATCTTCGCGGCGGGGCTCGCCTTCGGCGTCGCCCCGCCGCTCAGGTCGCGCGCTCGGGTGGTGGCTCGGGTGGTGAGCCGGGGGCGGGTGGTGGGGGACTCGGCCTGTCTTGGGTGGGGCGGGGGCGTGTGGTGGCTCGGGTGGTGAGCCTGGGTGGGTGGTGGGGGACTCGGCCTGTCTTGGGGGGGGGGGGGGCGTGTGGTCGCTCCGGTCGTGAGCCGGGGGTTTTGCGGCGTTGTTCGGGACTGTGGTCACTGTTTGCCTGGCTTGTTCCTTCCCTCGGGTCTGTGTGGGTGCGGCGGTATCTCGATGGCTGCGGGTTTTATGGCCGATTTGTGTTCTGTGTCGGGTCCTGTGTGAGTGTGAGCTTGCTTCGCGAAGGTTCTTTGCTGCTTTGCCGTTCACTTGCCGTGCCTCGTTTGAGTGCTCGCTTCTTCTCGGGGCTTGGTGCTCTGCGGGCTTGGTGTCCCGCTGGGCGGGCTCGGAGGGCTTGGGGGTGAGTCGGGTCCCGTGTGGATGTGGCGTCGCCTGGTGGTGAGCTTGAGGGCTCGGCCGTGCCCTTGGCTCCGGGTGGGGACGTGCGTGAGGGCGGTGTCGCTTCGTGGTGAGGCTTGTCTTCGGGTTTGCCTCATCCGGGGCGGTGATGTGTTTCTGTGACGGTGAGGGCTCCCGCTTCCGGGCTCGCGCGGTTCTCCGGGTGTGAAGCGGGGTGTTCCAGGGCGGGTCCCTTATAGGTTCCACCGGTCCTGTCAGGGGCTTTACCAGCGGTTTTCGGATTAGGTCCCGATGAAGGACGCGCCGGGAGTGGTGAGTGGGGATCATGCGGGTACGCGAGTAGGTGTCCGTGGATGTCCGGGGAGCCGTACGCTGTTCCCGGTCCTGGTTTCGGGTCGATCGGCGGTCGGAACGTGCCTCTCCTCCACAAGATCGCGGGAGTCGTGATCATCTGTGCCGTGGTCCTCGGGCTGACCCTGCCCGGGGAGCGCCGGGGACGCGAGAGGAGCACCGTCGCCGCGCGGGCCGGCGTGGCCGTGCGGACGCCGGCCGGAGACCGAGCCGCGGTGAGCGGGCACACCGGAGCGCGGGCGCCCGGAGCGGTCGTCCCCTCGGTGTCCGCCGCCCCCGCCGCCGTCCCGACCGGCCCCGTCCCGGCGGCGGCGCCCGCCGCCGCGGCGGCGAAGGCCGACGAGCTCGGCCAGGTGCCGGTGCTCATGTACCACCGGATCATGAAGCGGCCCGAGCAGTCGCTGGACCGCTCGTCCAAGGAGCTGTACGACGAGCTCACACGGCTCGCCAAGAGCGGTTACGTGCCCGTCACGGCCGCCGAGTTCGCCGCGGGGTGGTTCAACGTCCCCGCCGGCAAGCACCCCGTGGTCCTGACGTTCGACGACAGCACTCCCGGGCACTTCGGGCTGGACCCGCGGGGCGATCCCAAGCCCGACACCGCGGTGGCGATCATCGAGCAGGTCGCGCGGGAGAACCCCGGGTTCCGGCCGGTGGCGACGTTCTACCTGAACAGGGACCTGTTCCAGATGGCCGGGAGCGAGGCCGCCGCCGGGCTGACGTGGCTGGCCCGGCACGGGTTCGAACTGGGCAACCACACCGTCAGCCACCCCGATCTGTCGCGCCTGTCCGAGAAGGAGGTGCGCAAGGAGATCGGCGGGATGGAGGCCGAGATCGTCGGGATCACCGGCGCGCACGCCACCACGCTCGCCTACCCGTTCGGCTCCGCGCCGCGCAAGCGGTCGTGGGCGCAGAAGAAGGACGGCGAGTACGGCTTCCAGGGGATCTTCCTGGCCGGGTGGAGGCCGTCGGAATCGCCGTTCGACGTCAGGTTCGACCGATGGGCGATCAACCGGGTGCGGTCCGAGGGCAAGATCAAGGAGAATGACTGCACGCGGTACTGCTCCACGGCGTGGCTCGACCACCTGGACGCGAATCCGGCCGAGCGGTTCACCTCCGACGGCGACCCGAACATCGTGACGATCCCCAGGGCCGAGGAAGATCGGCTGGCCAAGATCTACCGGGCTCGGGCGCGGGCGTACTGAACGGGACCCGCGGTACCGGATTGACCACGAGAGATTGGTCCCATATCCTGATCGCTGCGCTGTGGGCCTGTGCGCGCTTCGGACGGAGCAGGCTCGCGCTCGGTCAGGTCGGCGACATCGGTACGGTTCTTCGACGCGGCTTCGTCCGCGTCCCCCTTCCGGTCTTCGGCAGGGCGGACAACGGCCCTCCGCGCACAACCCATACGACTTCCATGTCCGTACCGGAGCCAGCCGACACATGACGAGCAGCACCGAGGCCACCTCGACCACCCCGCAGGTAGCGGTCAACGACATCGGGTCCGAGGAAGCCTTCCTCGCGGCGATCGATGAGACCATCAAGTACTTCAACGACGGCGACATTGTCGAAGGCACTGTCGTCAAGGTCGATCGTGACGAGGTCCTCCTCGACATCGGCTACAAGACCGAGGGCGTCATTCCCTCGCGCGAGCTCTCCATCAAGCACGACGTCGACCCCAACGAGGTCGTCGCCGTCGGAGACCACGTCGAGGCCCTCGTCCTCCAGAAGGAGGACAAGGAAGGCCGTCTGATCCTGTCCAAGAAGCGCGCCCAGTACGAGCGCGCCTGGGGCACGATCGAGAAGATCAAGGACGAGGACGGCATCGTCACCGGCACCGTCATCGAGGTCGTCAAGGGCGGCCTCATCCTCGACATCGGCCTGCGCGGCTTCCTGCCCGCCTCGCTGGTGGAGATGCGCCGGGTCCGGGACCTGCAGCCCTACGTGGGCCGCGAGCTCGAGGCCAAGATCATCGAGCTGGACAAGAACCGCAACAACGTGGTGCTGTCCCGCCGCGCCTGGCTGGAGCAGACGCAGAGCGAGGTCCGCCAGACCTTCCTCAACACCCTGCAGAAGGGCCAGGTCCGCAAGGGCGTCGTCTCCTCGATCGTCAACTTCGGCGCGTTCGTCGACCTCGGCGGGGTCGACGGCCTGGTGCACGTCTCCGAGCTGTCCTGGAAGCACATCGACCACCCGTCCGAGGTCGTCGAGGTCGGCCAGGAGGTCACGGTCGAGGTCCTGGACGTCGACATGGAGCGCGAGCGCGTCTCCCTGTCGCTCAAGGCGACCCAGGAAGACCCGTGGCAGCAGTTCGCCCGCACCCACCAGATCGGCCAGGTCGTGCCGGGCCGCGTCACCAAGCTGGTGCCGTTCGGCGCGTTCGTCCGCGTCGAGGAGGGCATCGAGGGCCTGGTGCACATCTCCGAGCTGGCCGAGCGGCACGTGGAGATCCCCGAGCAGGTCGTCCAGGTCGGCGACGAGATCTTCGTGAAGATCATCGACATCGACCTCGACCGGCGCCGGATCAGCCTGTCGCTCAAGCAGGCCAACGAGGGCGCCGTCAGCATCGAGGAAGAGGACTTCGACCCGACGCTGTACGGCATGCCGGCCGAGTACGACGACCAGGGCAACTACAAGTACCCCGAGGGCTTCGACGCCGAGACCGGCGAATGGCTCGAAGGGTTCGACGAGCAGCGCGAGACCTGGGAGCGGCAGTACGCCGAGGCCCGCGCCCGCTTCGACGCCCACCGCAAGCAGATCGAGGAGGCCCGCAAGGCCGAGGCGGAGGCGGACTCCGCTCCCGCCGCCGGCGGCGAGACCTCCTACAGCGGTGGCGGCGAGGCCGAGTCCACCGGTGGCGCGCTCGCCACCGACGAGGCGCTCGCCGCCCTGCGGGAGAAGCTGTCGGGCGGTCAGTGACCCGTCACTGACCCGCCGCAGGGCACCACTGGCGCGCCGCCCGCACGGAGTCCCTCACGGGGCCCGTGCGGGCCGCCGCCCGCCCGTTCGCGCACGGCCGGAGAACGGTCCCCCGGGACCGTTCTCCGGCCGTGATCGGTTTTTCGCCCGCGCGGGCGGCCGCCGGGCCGTAGAGTTCCGTTGCGGCGGACTCTGCGGCGAGCCCACCGGGCCCCGGCGGGGCCGGTGGCGGCCGAGGCGCCGCAGTGGGCCACAATAGGCCGCCGTGGTCGCCGCCCCGCCGCGCCCGCGGCCGTGCCGCCGGCGGCCGCCCGACACCCGAAGGTCCGCTCGTCCCCCGGGAGCACTCGTTCAATTGGCCAGCACAGAGGTAGGCACCAGGACCGGCGACACGGCGGCGGCCGGGCCGTCGATCGTCCCGCAGGGCCCCGCCAGGCTCGCGCTGATCGCGATCACGGTCGCGGTGCTCGCGCAGACCCTGCGCTTCTCGCTTCCCCAGCTCGACGACTTCGCCGGCGACGCCGGGCTCGGCCCCGCCGCCATGGTCGTGCTCGTGATCTACCTCGCCGGGTTCGCCGCGCCGCTGGTGCGGCGCGCCGCGGGGCCGCGCGGGCTGCTGCTCACCGGCATCGGCGGGCTGTTCGCGGTGCGGCTGCTGGCCCAGGCCGTCGAGCCGCGGACCTGGCTGACGCTCACCGGCACCGCGATCGGCATGATCGCCATGGCGGCGCTGTACGAGGGGGCGCGCGGGCTGTCGGGCGTGGGCTTCGCGACCGCCACGGTCGCGGGGCTGTCGATCGACACCGCCGTCCGGCTGTGCTTCGCCACCTGGGACCCGGTGTGGCGGTCGGGCCTCGGCCCGTGGGCCGCGTGCCTGGCGTTCGTCGGCCTCGGCGGCGCCGCGCTGTACCGCGAGCTGGCGTCCGGTCCGGTCACCGCGCCGGGCATCTCCTGGCGGGACGCGCTGGGAGCCGCGGCGTTCGGGCCGTTCCTGGCGCTCCAGGTGCTCGTGCTGGCCAGCCCCGCGTTCGTGGCGTCGTCGGGATGGCAGTCGCTGACCGGCGCGCACGTCGCGATCGTCGCCGGGCAGGGCCTCGCGCTGGCGTTCCTCGCCTCCGGCCTCGCCGTGCGGGCCGTGCCGGGCGGGGTGTGCGTCCTCGGCGGCACCGTGCTCGGCGTCGGCGCCGGGGCGGTCGCCGGGACCTACGCCACCTCCGGCATCGAGGTCGTGCCGATCGTGATCCTCGGCCAGGTGCTGTCGGCGTGGCTGCTGGCCGTGGCGTGCCGCGCGCCGCTGCGCCGCGCCGGCGTCGGCGGCCCGGTCTGGCGGATCGACGTCGGCGCCGCGCTCGGCGGCTTCCTGGTCGCGCTGATCCTCGTCCCGTACCAGGTGAGCGCGCTGTCGCCGCTGCCGTTCCCGAACAACGCGCTGCCCGGCCTGGCCGGGATCCTGCTCGGCGCCGCCGCG
>NZ_CAACVB010000040.1 GCF_900659635.1 Actinomadura roseirufa
TGGTCGACTCCGCATCTACCGGGAGCTTCACTACTTGGCGATCACAACCGGCGAACCGCAGCCAGCTCGTGACCAGCCTTCCCAGGATGGAAACGGCTCTCTGATCATCGGGAAAAGGTTGGGCGATATACCGCTTTGTCGACATGTCTGCATCGGGCCCCGCCAGGAAGTGATTCAATTTCGGGCGGGGTCAGGGTCCAGCCTCGGGGAACCTCAGGGTGGCTCTCCGCCGAACGGCCCGCCCGAGCCCTGTGAAGGTCGTTCCGGAGGCTGATGCCCGCCGTCCGAGGCGGCGGCTACGGTGGGGACCATGGCAAAGACGATCCTGACCATAGTCGGCGTCGTACTCGCGATCTGGCTCGTGACCAGCGTGATCGGCGCCATCTTCTCCATGCTGAAGCTCTTCTTCTTCATCGGCCTCGTCGCCGTCGTCGTGGTGATGGCGGTGACCGCCGTCTCGAAGTTGACGAAAAGCCGTTAGACGGAGCGGCTCCCAACCCTTGCCGGGCCTTCGCCGTTGACCGCATGATGCCCCCACACCATGGCGGCCGGCGGCGAAGGGACCTTTCGTGCAGGGTCTGACCGAGGTTCTGCGCGAGCGCGCGGACCTGCATCCCGATCGTGTCGCGTTCATCGTGGGTGACGTCCGCGTCACCTACCGGGACTTCGACCGCCGCGTCGACCGCGCCGCCGCCGCCCTGGCGGCGGCGGGCGTCGGCCGCGGCGACCGCGTCGCGATCCTCGACAAGAACTCCCTGGAGTACGCCGAGCAGCTGTTCGGCGCGGCGCGCGTCGGCGCGGTGCAGGTGCCGATCAACTACCGGCTCGCACCCGCCGAGGTCGCCTACATCGTCAACAACGCGCGCGCGAAGGTGCTCATCACCGGCTCCGAGTTCGTCCCGGTCTTAGACGCCGTCGCGGAGAAACTGGAGCACACCGCCCACCTCGTCGTGATCGGCGGCGAGGGGCACGGCCGGCTCGACTACGCCGACTGGGTGGACGCGGCGGAGAACACGCGTCCGGACGGCATGGACACGGCCGCCACCTCGGACGTGTTCGTCCAGCTCTACTCGTCCGGCACCACGGGCCTGCCCAAGGGCGTGATGCTGACGCACGACAACTTCAACGCGGCGCTGCCCCTGAGCAACGAGACCTGGGACATCGACGACACCACCGTGCTGCTGGTCGCGATGCCGATGTACCACGTCGCGGGCAGCGCCCTCACCATCTGCGTGATCTTCGACGGCATCACCGGCGTCATCGCGCGCGAGCCCGACGCCGCCGCGCTCGCGCGGGCGATCGAGCGGTACCGGGTCACGCACACCTTCCTCGTCCCGGCCCTGCTGCGGTTCATGCAGCTGATCCCCGAGGTGGCCGAGGCCGACATGTCGAGCCTGCGGGTGCTGCTCTACGGAGCGTCCCCGATCAGCGAGGACGTCCTGCGCGGTGCCCTGCGGATGCTGCCCACCACGGAGTTCATGCAGGTCTACGGCCTTACGGAGACGACGGGCGCGATCACCTCGCTGCCGCACGCCGACCACGACCCGGACGGCCCGCACCCGCGCCGGCTGCGCAGCGCGGGGCTGCCCAACCCGTCCTGCACGCTGCGGATCGCCGACCCGGCCACGCAGAGGGAGCTGCCGGCCGGGGAGGTCGGCGAGATCCTGTGCCGGTCGCCGCAGAACATGAAGGGCTACTGGGGGATGCCCACCGAGACCGCGAACGCGCTGCTGCCGGGCGGCTGGTTCCGGACGGGCGACGCCGGCTACCTCGACGAGGACGGCTACCTCTACATCCACGACCGCGTCAAAGACATGATCATCTCTGGTGGGGAGAACATCTACCCGGCCGAGATCGAGAACGTGCTCATGGGCCATCCGGCGGTCAGCGACTGCGCGATCATCGGGGTCCCCGACGACCGGTGGGGCGAGACGCCCAAGGCCATCGTCGTGCTGTCGGGGGACGTGGACGGCGCCGCGCTCGTCGCCTACTGCCGCGAGCGGCTCGCGCACTTCAAGTGCCCCACCTCGGTCGAGCGCCGCGAGGCGATCCCCCGCAACCCCACGGGCAAGATCCTCAAACGGGAGCTGCGCGCCCCCTACTGGGGAGGCCGGGACCGCGCCGTCCACTGAGGCGCGCTTCCGTGACGCCGAGGCCGCCCCCGCCCTGGGCCGCTTCTCTCTCCCCCGCGTCTACGACGCCGTGATCGCCCTGACGCGGGAACGCCTCTGGCGGAGCATGCTCGTCATGCACACGGCGCTCAGGCCCGGCGACGTCGTCGTCGACGTCGGCTGCGGCACGGGGTCGCTGGCCCTGCTCCCGCACGACGTCGAGCCCGGAGCCCGCGTGATCGGCGTCGACCCCGACCCGGAGGTGCTCGCGCGCGCCCGGCGCAAGGCGGAGGCGGCGGGCACCGGCGCGGTGGAGTGGCGGACCGGGATGGGCGACGCGCTGACGGACGTCGTGGCCGCCGGGACCGCCGACGTCGTCGTGTCCAGCCTCGTCCTCCACCAGTGCCCCGTGGCGATGAAGCGGGCGATCCTCGTCTCGATGCGCGAGACCCTGCGGCCGGGCGGCAGGCTGGTGATCGCCGACTTCGGGGCGCAGCGCACCCGGCTGATGCGCCTGGCCTTGCGCGTGGTGCAGCCACGGCGCGCCGCGGCTGAGCCGCGCAGGGCGCGGAGCCGCTGGGGCGACAGCCCGACCCCGGCGGCCACGGCGGTCAGCGGGATCCGCTCGTCCGCCGGCGCGCGCATCGCCTCCACCAGCCGCCCGTCGAGATCGTTCGACGGGCGGCGGCCGGCGGGCCGGACGTCCTCCTCGCGCAGGGCGCTCAGTCCCGGGGGCGGGCTGATGCCATCGCCGCACAGCGGCCGCAGCCGGTCGGCGAACGCGCAGTGCGGCTCGATGAAGAAGGTCCGCAGCGTCCCCGCCGGGAGCAGCCGGTGACCCGCCATCGGCGGCACGATCAGCGCCGCGCCGTGGTGCCGGACGCGTCGTCCTTGGCCACCTCGTCGTGGACGCCGATGGCCACCTGGAAGGCGGCGTGCCGATGGAGCGCGCCCTCCAGGACGGCACCTTGGTGGAGCGCGTAGCCGTCGCCTATGACGAAGTACGGGGAGGTCCCGTCCATGCTCGGCATGCTTTCACGGCCGAGGTCCCCTGGGGGACGCGCGGTCAGCGTTGGGACTCGGCGCCCTGGCGGAAACGGATCACCGCCGACACTGGGCGGTGGTCGGACGACCGGACGGCGCTCACGGGCACGCCGCAGGAGACGCCGGTCGTCTTGGACAGGAACAGGTAGTCGGTCTTCTGCACGGCCGCGCCCCGCCAGTCCTGGACGGTCTTCGCGCCGGTGCGGGCGGGTCCGGGGCCCTGGTCGCACTCGGAGTAGTCGCGGTACAGGGTGTCCAGGGCCGGCGCGCCCGGCTCGTCGGCGAGGTCACCGCCGACGACGACGCGTCCGCCGCCCGCGAGGGACGCCAGCGTATGGGCCTGCTTGCGGCGCCACTGGCCGCCGGGGTCGTCGGTGGAGCTGAACTGGGTCGCGCACACCCGGACGCCCCAGGACGCGACGTCCCCGCACAGTGCCACGCGTCCGATCCGCGTGGGCGACGGCAGCCGGGACTGCCGGACACCGCTGAGCGCCGCCTCCGTGCCGACGGCGACGCCGAGGCGGCCCTGCCCGTCCGCGCAGGACGGCCCACGCGTGAACGGCGCGAACGCCCAGCTCCATGTGCCGAACCGGCCGCTCTTCTTCAGGGTCTCGACCTGCCCCGCGCAGACCTCCTGGAGAAGGGCCACGTTCGTCCGGATCTTTCGGCCGCCGACCTCGACGTTGTTGAGCTGCAGCGCGATCCGCCGGGAGAGCTCGGCGGGACGGGCGCCGAGCGGGCAGCCGACCGCCGCCCCGCCGCACACGTTCCACGTCATCGCCTTGATCGTCACCGCGGGCGCCCGGCGTTCCCCGTCGGCGTGGGCGGGGCCGCTGCCGGACAGGCCGTCGATGGCGGCGCCGGCGCCCGCCGCGGTGACCACCGCGGCGGCTCCGCAGACCGAGAGGAGGGGGATCAGGGCGCGGGGAGATCGCACACGTTCTCCAGGAAGTGTGGAACGGTACTTGCGGGGGCGATGCGGAAATCCCACCACATCAAGATCGGCTCCGCCAGCCGTTCGCGACCGCGGGTGCGCGGAATGTGACAAATCCCAGCACTCCCACCGTCACGCGCGTTCACCGTACCCCGCCCCCGGCTCCCGCCTCAAAACCACCACACCAGCAGAAATCCCCCAAAGTGGCCGTACATTCGCGTCAGGCACCCGGGTGGGAAACGGCTCAGCGGACCATGCCGGGCCGGGCCTCTCTGGGACGGCGCCGCGCACACGAGCGTCTGACCAGCGAATCCATACCGTGAATCGGCCGGGTGCGAGCCCTTCAGGCGAGCACCCGGCCGATCCCGTTCAGAGGACGGCTTCGACCGTCCCGGCGCCGACGGTGCGGCCGCCCTCGCGGATCGCGAAGCCGAGGCCCTCGGTCATGGCGACCGGCCTGCCGAGCTCCACGGCCATCTCGACCGAGTCGCCGGGCAGGGCCATGGCGCCGTCGCCGCCGAGGTCCACGGCGCCGGGCACGTCCGCCGTGCGGAAGTGGAACTGCGGCCGGTAGCCGTGGAAGAACGGCCCGCTCCGGCCGCCCTCCGCGGCGGTCAGCACCCGGACCCGGGCCCGGAACCGGGTGTGCGGACGTATCGTGCCCGGGGTGCCGACGACCTGGCCGCGGCGCACCTGCGAGCGGTGGACCCCGCGCAGGAGCACGGCGGTGTTGTCACCCGCCTCGGCGTGCTCTATGGAGCGGCCGAACGTCTCCAGCCCCGTCGCGGTCGTGGCGATCGTCTCGCCGAACCCGACGACCTCGACGGCGTCCCCGCGGCGGACCGCGCCCTGCGCGACGACACCGGTGACGACCGTGCCGCGCCCGGTGATGGTGAGGACGTTCTCCACCGGCATGAGGAACGGCCGGTCCAGGATCCGCTCGGGGACGGGCACGTACGCGTCGATCGCGTCGAGCAGGTCGACGATCCGGGCCGTCCAGTACGGGTCGCCCTCCAGTGCCCGCAGGCCGGACACCCGCACCACCGGAACCTCCTCTCCGGGGAATCCGTACTCCGACAACAGGTCCCGTACCTCCAGTTCGACGAGGTCGAGCAGCTCGGTGTCCTCCACCATGTCGGACTTGTTGAGCGCGACCACGACGTGCTCGACGCCGACCTGGCGCGCCAGGACGATGTGCTCGCGGGTCTGCGGCATCGCGCCGTCCTGCGCGGACACGACGAGCACGGCGCCGTCCACCTGCGCGGCCCCGGCGAGCATGTTCT
The DNA here is from genome assembly GCF_900659635.1 of Actinomadura roseirufa. Classification (GTDB taxonomy): domain Bacteria; phylum Actinomycetota; class Actinomycetes; order Streptosporangiales; family Streptosporangiaceae; genus Spirillospora; species Spirillospora roseirufa. The sequence continues at coordinate 5,373 of NZ_CAACVB010000040.1, forward strand.
TGATGTAATCGGCATGACCAGGCATGTCGATGTGGGCGTAGTGCCGGGTCGCGGTCGCGTACTCGACGTGCGCGACGTTGATCGTGATGCCTCGGTCGCGCTCCTCGGGGGCGCGGTCGATGCCCTCGAACGGGACGGCGGAGGCCAGCCCGCGCTCGGCGAGCACCTTGGTGATCGCCGAGGTGAGGGTGGTCTTGCCGTGGTCGACGTGCCCCATCGTGCCGATGTTCAGGTGGGGCTTGTCGCGCTCGTACAGCCGCTTGGCCATGGTCTCGTCCTCACTCGTGCTCCATACGGATCGTGAGAACCCGCGCGTGCGCCGCCGGCCCCCTCGCGGGGGCGTGCGGGGCTCGCGGTCCGTCCCGACCCCCCTCCGCTGGTTCTCCGGGGGCGGGACGGAGAGGGGTCAGCTTCGCGCGCCGTCGTCGGCGGCGTTGTTCAGTGCGAGGTGCGCCGCCGTGGGGAAGGCAGCCGGCACCGCGCTCAGCGGACCGTGGTCCGCGAGCGTCCGGGTGCCGGCTGCGAAGAACATGGTTCGCACGCTACGAGCCGGGCGCGGCGAAGTCGACCGATTTTCCGGGCGCGGGACGGCGCAGCATGGCGAGCCCGAGCGCGGCGCCCGCGACCTGGAACGTCCCGATCGCCAGGAACAGGCCGACCGGCCCGGCAGCGTCGGCGGACGCGGCGGTCAGCGCGGCGCCGACCGCCGACGCGCCGATCTTCAGGCTGCCCGCGGTGGTGTTCACCTGGCCGAGCCGGCCCGGCGGCGACTCGCGCTGGCGGATCATCAGGGTCGCCGCGAACACCGGGCCCTCGAACGCGCCCGCGGCGGCGAACGCGGCCACCGCCCACGGCACCGACGGGACGGCGGCGAGGGCGGCCAGGGACGCCCCGAACGCGGCCAGCCCACCGAACAGCACCGCCTGGGCGTGCCGGGGGGTCAGCCACCGGCTGGCCGCGAGGGAGCCGAGCAGCATGCCGGCCGCCATCGCCGCCAGCAGCCGCCCGCCGGTGCTCGGCTGGGCGCCGAGGTGTCCGGCGAGCAGCACCGCGCTCACCGCGACGCCACCGAAACCGGTCCACGCCAGCGTCGTCGCCGCGGTCACGGCCCGCAGGACACGCCCCTCGGCGAGCACGACGAGGCCGCCCGCGACCGCCTGACGCCACCCCGGACCGTCCGGTTCGTCCTCTTCCTCGGGTGTGCCGGGGAACGGCAGCAGCGGGAGGGCCAGCAGGCCGACGAGGGCGCTGCACACGATCGCGACGCCCGCGTACCGCCCGCCCGCGGCTCCGGCGACCACGGCGGCGAGGCCGGGGCCCGCGATCGCGGCGAGGTTGTAGCTGGACGCCTCCAGCCCGTACGCGCGGGCGAGCCGGCCGGCCGGGACGAACCGCGGCAGCAGGGAGGTCAGCGCGACGACGACGGGCTCGGTGCAGCCGACGGCTGCGGCGACCGGCAGCGCCACGGCCGCCGGCACGCGTCCCGCCACGATCAGCAGCAGTGCCGTCGCGGCGGCGTAGCAGGCGGCGAGGGCCACCGCGATCCGCCGCGGCCGCGCCGCCCGGTCGAGGGCGAGCCCGATGACGGGGCCGCTCAGGACGTACGGGAGCGTCATCGCGGTCTGCAGGTAGCCCGCGGTCGCGGCGTGGCCCGTCCGGGCCTGGACGGTCAGGATCAGCGCCGTCGCCACGCCCTCGGCGGAGACCCGCAGCGGCGTCGCGGCCGCCAGGTGCAGCGGAAGGGCGGCGCTCCTGCCGATCACTCCCGAATCGTGCCACAGCGCCGGTCCGGGGGTTCGTTCCGATCAAGCCCCGCCTAGAATTTCGGACGTGACGGAAACCACAGCGCACGAGCACAGGGTCACCAGTGAGGTCGGGCGGCTGCGGACCGTCCTGCTGCATCGTCCGGGAGCGGAGCTGAAGCGGCTCACTCCCCGCAACAGCGACAAGCTGCTGTTCGACGCGATCCCGTGGGTGGGCCGGGCCCAGGAGGAGCACGACGCGTTCGCCGAGGCGTTGCGGTCGCGTGGTGTCGAGGTGCTGTACGTGACGGAGCTGCTCCAGGACGCGCTGGAGTACGAGGCGGCGCGGGAGCGGGCGATCGCGGACGCGGTCCTCGACCTGCGGCTCGGCGACCAGCTCCGCCGCGTCGTCGAGGCCCACCTGCGCGACCTCGACCCGGAGAACCTCGCGCACACGCTGATCGCGGGGCTGGCGCACGAGGAGCTGAAGGCCGGGCACGGCCTCGTCTACCGGCTGATGGACCGGCTCGACTTCATCGTCGACCCGCTGCCGGGCCTGCTGTTCACCCGCGACAACAGCGCGTGGATCGGCGACCGGGTGGCGGTGACGAGCCTGGCGATGCCCGCGCGCCGCCGGGAGGCGGCGCTGACCGGGCTCATCTACGCCCACCACCCCCGGTTCGACGGGCTCCGGCCGGTGTACTCGCCGGAGCTGGAGCATGTCGAGGGCGGCGACATCCTGCTGCTGGGCCCCGGGGTCATCGCGGTCGGGACGGGCGAGCGGACGACCCCGGCGGGCGTCGAGCGGCTCGCCCGGCAGGTGATCGGCGCGGGGCTGGCCCACACCGTCCTGGCCGTCCCGATCGCGCAGGAGCGCGCGACCATGCACCTGGACACGGTGTGCACGATGGTCGACACCGACACGGTCGTCATGTACCCGCCGGTCGCGCATTCGCTGACCGCCTACACGGTCACGCTGGACGGCGGCGACCTGCGGGTGACGGAGTCGCGCCCGTTCCTGGAGGCGGCGGCGACCGCGATGGGCCTGGACCGCCTGAAGGTCATCGACACCGGGCTGGACCCGGTCACCGCCGAGCGCGAGCAGTGGGACGACGGCAACAACACCCTCGCCGTCGCGCCGCGACTCTGCGTGGCCTACGAACGCAACATCGAGACGAACGCCCAGCTCGAAGCGGCGGGCATCGAGGTCATCCGGATCAGCGGCAGCGAACTGGGCACCGGCCGAGGCGGCCCCAGGTGCATGTCCTGCCCCATCCTCAGAGACCCGCCAGCATGACCCCGGCCCAACCTGTCCAAGGGGCTCATCTGTCAGGCACGCCCTCAGGACAGCTTCCAAAGGGAACCTGAGCGTGCCCACCAAGGGACACCCGCAGGCGAAGCGATTCGCGCTCGCACAAGCCCGGTCACGAAGCGAGCCGCTAGGCGAGCGAAGTGGGCCGAGCTTGCAATAAAGATGGCGCTCGGGCGGTGTCGACGGGGGCACGACAGCGCCCGAGCTTGCGAGGACCCTACCGGGTGCGAGGTTGGTCCCTCTACGCGGGGTATGCCCTAGTCGATGCGGCTCCGAACCTGGTGCCGTCAAAGAGCCCTCCGTCCGGTTCGTCCAGGACATCGGGCAGTTCGACCTGATCGGGGGCGACGGCGTGCGCGCCCGTGGGTGAGACGACGCCGTTGCCCTGCGGTGAGCGGGGGGCGCGCAGGATGGCCCAGACCGTGGTGGCGCCGTCCTCGTGGCGCACGCCCCAGCCTTCGGAGAGGGCCTCGACGATGCCCAGGCCGCGCCCGCCGAGCGAGGAGAGCGTGCCGGGGCCGCGGCGCGGCTCGGTCATGGCTCCTCCGTCGCTGACCTCAAGTTCCAGCAGGTCACCGCGGCGCAGCCAGCAGACCCTGACCTGCCCCGACGGCAGCGGCCGCGCGTGCCGCAGCGCGTTGCTGATGAGTTCGCTGACGATGACGCTGGCATCGTCCACGATGGACTCGTAGACGCCCGACGCGACCAGTTCCGAGCTGAGGCGCCTGCGGGCGACCGCGACACTGGACGGTGCGTGTGGCAGCAGTACGACGCTCGACGCCCTCACCTCCCCGTGCTTCCGCTGACTCGGACGAGACCCGCCGCCGCTCTTCCGGTACGACCGAAATGCCCTGATGGTACGAACCGGAAACCTGGACGCCCCAGTTTGCCACCTGCACAACGAGTCATCGGGCATCCGGTCACGGTGATCACCCCCCGTTCGCGGCGTCGGAATGGAATCCCATCCCCAACGACGGCCAACAATGGATCTATCCAGCCAACGGCCGGTTACTCCTCACGCGCGCGTTTCGTCCATCACACCGGCGCGGCACCGCCCTTTCCCGCAGGGGTCTGCGTTCCCACCAGTCAAGATCGCGAAAAGCGGGGCCACGGCGGGCTCACCCGGCCACGCGACCTCTGTCTCCGTACGGTCAGTGACCGCCGGACCGCGGCTCCCCGGGCCCCTCATGGAGCGCTCCGGAGGACGAGCCGCATGCACGTGCCGGTCGAGCCTGAGAATCTCGCCCCGCCTTCTCCCTGCTCATGACCCTTCGTGTGAAATGCATCACGGTGAACCTTGGCCGGATGGGCCGAAATCGTCCCTCCCTGGGCCTCGGTGAGCCGTTTCACGATGTAGAGGCCGAGCCCGATACCCCCGAAACGGCGCCGGTCGCCCGCCTCGCCCTGGACGAAACGCTCGAAGATCCGTTCGTGGTCGCCCGGGGCGATGCCGATGCCCTCGTCCACGACCGTCACCACCACGTCCGGCCCCTCCGCGCGGGCGCGGACGCGGACCGTCCCGCCGTCCGGCGAGTACTTGAAAGCGTTCTCCAGCAGCTGTCCGAGCACGATGTCGGTCGCCATCGCGTCGCCGCGCGCGGCGGGCAGGCCGGGGGCGATCTCCAGCTCGACGCGGTGCAGATCCGACAGTGACCGAAAACCCGCCACCACGCCCTCCAGCACCCGGCTCAGGTCGAACGTCTCGATCGTGACGGCCAGTTCGTCGGCGCCCGCCCGCGACCCCAGCAGCAGATGCTCCACGAGCCGGCCGAGCGACTGGGCCCGCTCGGCGATCGTCGCGACGGCGGCGCGCCGGTCGGCGTCGGTCAGCTCGTCCCACCGGTTGACCAGCGTGGACGCGAAACCCTGCACGACGGTGATCGGCGTGCGCAGCTCGTGGCTGGTGGTGGCCAGGAACAGGTCCTTGGCCTCCTCCAGCGCCTTCGCCTCCGAGACGTCCCGGAAGTCGACCACCAGCTCGCCGGTCTCCTCGATCTCGGCGGCCAGCACGTTCAGCCAGACTCCCGACTCCAGCGGGAAAGTGAGGTCCTCGCCGAGCGCGGGCATGGCGAACGGCAGCGGGCGGCCGATCGCCTCCTCCGGCGCGATGCCGGTCAGCACGTGCGCGGCCGGGTTCCACTGCCGGACGACCAGGTCGTGGTCCAGCACCGCGATGCCGTCCGCGCTGGAGTCGACCACCGCGCGCTCGTGCGCCCGCTGCCGGACGACCTCGGCGTAGGCGACCGCGTTGCCGACCGCGACCCCGGCGTGCCCGGCGAGCAGCTCCAGCAGCTCCAGCTCGGTGTGCCCGGCGTTGCGCCCGGCGAACAGCGCGTACAGCGCCCCGTACGGCCGGTTCTGCAGGTAGGACAGGCCGAGCGCGATCGTGTGCAGGCCCTCCAGCTCGGACCAGACGAGATCGCCGAGGCGCCGGTCGCCGGTCGCGAGCTTGACGGTCTTGCCCGAGCGCAGCAGCTCGCCGACCAGGCTCGAACGCAGCTCGGCGGACGTGCCGCGCAGGTGCTCGGGCAGCCCGGAGATGGTCACCAGCCGCAGCCGGTCCCCCTCGATCCGGACGAAACCGCCCGCGTCGGCGCCGGTCAGCTCGATCAGCGCGGTGGTGATCCGGTCGAGCACGGTACCGAGGTCCAGCTCGGCGTTGAGGTCGGCGACGATGTCGTTCAGCCGCCGGACGAGCCGTGCCCGCTCCGCCATGTGGTGCTGGACGATCTCGTCGTCCTCCACCGGGTGGTACACCCCGACCCAGCCGAGCGGCCTGCCCGAGGGGTCCTTCAGCAGGCTCGTGTCGATGCGCACGTCGATCAGCCGGCCGTCGCGGTGGAAGCGGCGCGTCGCGATGGAGATCTGCGCGCTCTCGCCCTCCCCGGCGCGCCGGGTGAGCAGCCGCTCCTGCACGGCGTTGTGCTCGGCCTTCAGCTCGTCCGGGACGATCGGCGGGACGCGCCCGACCATCTCGTCGGCGGACCAGCCGAACATCCGCTCGGCCGCCGGGTTCCACACCGTGACCCGGTGCCGCTGGTCGACGGCCACGATCGCGTCGGCGGCGCTCTCGATGACGGCGCGCGCGATCGGATCGTGGACGTGGTGCTGCACGCCTGTCATGGTGCCACCGGACCCGGGGGCGGCGCCGGGCAACCCATGCCGAAAAGTTCCCACCGCTGCTCGGCGGTGGGCGGAAGAACACCACTTCAGGGGCCTGGAGACGTCGAAAACAGCCAAGAACGGCGGATCCGCGGGCCGTCGGCGACGTTCCGCTCAGCGTCCGGGGCGAACGAACCTACCGGCGAGTAGGGCGACGGCGGCGGCCACCAGGAACGACAGCAGCGAGGCGCTCATCCAGCTCTGCGGCGTGAAGTGCAGGGCGTCCCGCACATCCGTCCAGAAGCCGGCCCACCGGCTGACCGTGCCCGGGTTGATCAGCTGGTAGGTCACGATCCCCGCCGCCCAAGCGACGACCATGCCCCACCGGGACGGTGCCGTGCGGGAGGTGTCCCAGCCGCGCACGACCGCCGAGCCGTCCGCCGAGCCGTCCGCCGGACCGTCCGCCGGGGCAGGCGTGTCCGTCTCGGCGCGGCGGCCGCGGCCGACGAAGAAGTCCGCTGCCAGGACGCCCAGCATGGGCACGAACACCGAGCCGATCAGCGACAGGAAGCCCGCGTAGTCGCCGATGTCCAGCACCAACGCGAGAACCGTGATGCCCGCCCCGAGCACGACGGTCAGGACGCGGCGGTCGGCGCGCGGGACGAGGTTCTGGATCGAGACCGCCGTCGAGTACACGTTCGCGAACGACTGGTCCGCCTCGCGCAGCACGAACACGGCGAAGAACAGCACGCCGAGCGTGACGCCCAGGAACGGGTCGAAGACCTTCGTGGAGTCGCCCGCGACGAGCGCCAGGGCGAGCAACCCGAGGACATAGGCGATGATCTGCGTGACGGAGTAGCCGATCGACGCGGCCCCGAACGCCCCGCGCGCGCTCCGGGCGTGCCGTGTGTAGTCGGCGGCCACGGGCACCCACGAGATGGACACGGCCAGCGCCGCGTCCGCCCCGATCCAGAACCCGCCCCACGACCCCTGCGTGAGATCGGGCAGCGGCTCCCGCACGAGCTGGACGTAGAAGTACACCAGCGCGACCATCACGGCCACGGTCACGTATCGGCGCAGCAAGCGCACCGAGCCCAACGGCCAGATGGTCAGCACGGTGGTGATGACTCCGGCGACGACCACGTACGTCCAGCGCGGGACGCCGTCCCAGAGCGCGCGCGCCGCGTCCGCGATGACGATCAGCTCGAACGTGCCCCAGCCGATGAGCTGGGCCACGTTGAGGACGGTCGGCGCGTACGACAGGCGCGCTCCGAACAGCCCCCGCAGCAGCACCATCGCGGGCTGGCCCGTCCGCGCGCCGGGGGCCGCGGCCAGGCCGAGCATCAACCCGCCCAGGATCGTCCCGACGGCCATCGCGACGATCCCCGCGACGATCGACAGCGTGGGCTTGCCGTCCGCGTCGGGGGCCAGCACGGTGTAGGCGCCGGAGAACGCGAACAGGCTGACGCCGAGGTTCGCCCAGAAGGCGCTCTGGTCCCAGAACCCGAGGACCTTCGGCGCCGGCTCGTCGAGGGTGTACGGCACCTCGTCGCGCGGGCGCTCGTCAACGGCGGACGTCATGGGGGGTCACGCTCCCTACGCCGGCATTACCCGGACAGGTTCAGGCGGTCGGCGGCACCCTGAAGCCGCCCTCTCAGCCCGGTCTGGCCCGAGCTCCCGCGTATATCGGTCGAACCGATGGTACAGGGACACAAAACCCTGAAAGCGGTCAGGCCACGTACGGGGGTCCGTCGCCGCCGTTCTCCATCGGACGGCCCGCCTCGGCCCAGCCCTTCATCCCGCCGTCGACGTTGCGGGCCAGCCACCCCGCCTGGTTGAGCGCGACCGTCACCTGCGCCGACCGCGCCCCCGACCGGCAGATCACGAAGACCTCCTGGTCGCGCGGAACCTCCGCGGCCCGGTCGCCCAGCTGACCCATGGGGATGTGGACGGCCGCGGGCGCGTGCCCCGCGTCCCATTCGTTCTGTTCACGGACATCCAGCAGGTAAGCGTCCTGCGGAACGTCCGCCGCGACCACCGCCGGCACGTCGTCCCCGAAAATCATCACACCCCCATGGAACCGCGCGAACCCCCGCCGCGTCGAATCACGTATGCGGTATCGGACGCTCCTTTTCACGACGCCCGGCCTCGCCATGATCTTCTCACTGGCCGCCTGCGGCGACGAACAGTCCACGAGCCACTTCGCCGACGGACCCTCGGGGCCCGCCACCGTCCAGCCCTCCGGCCCGCCGGCGGACGCGCTCACCATCCAGGTCAAGGCCTCCGCGCAGGCCCCCGCCAAGACCTGGACCCTCAACTGCGCCCCCACGGGCGGCGACCACCCGAAGGCCGCCGACGCCTGCGCGGCGCTCGCCAAGACCAAGGAACCCTTCAAGCCCGTGCCCAAGGACCAGATCTGCACCGAGATCTACGGCGGTCCCGAGATCGCCACGGTCAAGGGCACCTGGGAGGGCAAGCGGATCGACACCCGCTTCACCCGGCAGAACGGCTGCCAGCTCCACCGCTGGAGCGCGGTCGGCGCCCTGTTCGGCGACGTCCCCAAGGTCCGCTGAACTTATTGCAAGCCCGGCCCACTGCGCTCGCCTGGCGGCTCGCTCCGTGACCGATCTTGGTGCGAGCGCGCTGTGTTCACTGCAAGCCCGGCCCACGAGCTCGCCTGGCGGCTCGCCCGTGACCGTTCTTGTGCGAGCGCGAATCGCTTCGCGATCTTCCCGGCGGGGCTCGCCTTCGGCATCGCCCCGCCGCTCAGGGGGCGCGCTCGCGTGACGGCCGAGGACCATGGTCAAACGGGCCTTGGATCCAGGTCTTTCAGGTCGTGGTCCTTGGCCGTGCCCCCGCCCTTGGCCTTCAAGACCTTCCAAGTCGGGCTCGTTGCGGTCCCGGCCCCGGGGAGGTCATGCGCTCGCGTGACGGCTGAGGATCGTCCCTCTACGGGGCTTGGGATCCTGGTCTTTCAGGTTGTGGCCCTTTGCCGTGGTCTCCCGGCGGGTCAGGTGCTCGGGGGCGGTGTTCTAGTGGGCTTTGCCGCGGGGGTGGGGGGCCTTGTTGTGGCCTCGTCCTTGGTCGCTCTGCCGGCGGTCGGGGTGGGCGCCGGCTCTCTTGGCGCTCGGCTGGTCGGTGGGAGCGACGTCCGGTGAGGGGCTGCTGCCGTTGCCGTCGTTCCCGTCCGGTGTGGGGCTGGGCGCGCCGCCGTAGCCGCTGTTCTGCTGGTCCGGGCCGTTCTGCTGGTCCGGGGCTTTCGGTCCACCGGGACCCGCGGGATCGTTCATGTCGCCCGGTTGGTTCGGTCCGCCGTCGTCGCCGTTCTGCTCGTGCTTCTTCGGCTTCTTGGCCTTCTTTGACTTCTTGGGCTTCGGCTCCTTGGTCTTCTTCTCGCCGTCCTTGCCCTTGCCGTCGGTGCCCTCGTCCTGCTTCGACCTGGGAGTGGGGCTGGTGGGCGGCGTCCCCGGCGCCGGCGGCGACCACGGGCCGCTCGACCGGAGCGGTCCGTACGACCGGTCGTCGATGATCCGCGGCGGACGGTGCGTCGGCGCCGGTGTCGGCTCCTGGCCGGGCAGGTGGCCGGTGCCCGCCGCCACGGCGACCCCGCCGCCCACGGCCAGGACGACGGAGGCGACCGCGACCTTGACCGTCACGAACCGGGCCACGCGGGGCCTGTACGCCCGCGCCCGCCTGGGCGCCTGGGCGGACCGTGCGGACACGAACGCGGCGACGGCCGCGTCCTCGCCCGCGAGCTCTTCGGGGGCGGCGGGCGCGGCGGCGGCCGCCAGCAGTTCACGCAGCCCCACGGGACCTGGAGGAACGTCCTCGGTCCGCAGGGCGCCCCTATCCCGGGCAACGTCGGACACCGCCCCGTCGAGCAGCCGCTCGGCGGTCCGGGGATCGAGCCGTCCGGCCCCGTGGTAGTCGTTCATCTCACACCTTCAGCGCCGCTCCCGCCGCCTTTGTCACCCCGGCACACGGGAATCGCCCCCGCCGTCCCCCCGGACGGGCAGCCGCCTCCGGTCTTCACCGCCCCCCTCGACGCCGGGACCCCGGCCCCGCCGGGCCCATCGGACGGCACCCTCTCGGCCGCCGCCTTCATCGGCACGCCGGTTATGGGACAGACCACGGTGAAGGACGGCTCCGCCTCATCCTGGGCCGCGCGCCCACTCTCACCGTCCGCGCTAGAACCGGAGGGTGTCGCGCCCGACGCCTCGTGCTTCGCCTCACCCTCGGAGACCGCCTCCGCCTCGGCACAGGCCGGACATGCACTCGTGGCCACCGCCCCGGGGTCAGGACGTCCGGCTGCACCAGCGGAACTCTGCTCCTCGCCCGCTTCTCCGTCCTCGGGACGAGTTTCAGCACCCGGCCCCTGCCGCTCCGCCTCGCCCACGGACGAGCCCTCTGCGGCAGCCTGAACCGAACCCTCGACACCAGGCGATCGTCGCTCCGGCTCCCCTCGGGGCGAACCCGTCTCATCGGGCACGGCGGCGGGCGCTGAACGGTCCGCTCCACCCGGCGGAGCGTCTACCGCTTCGGCGGGGGCCGGACCTCCGGTCGCGGCCGGAGCATCCCGAACCGGCCCGTCCGGGAGCGGATCCCCTGCCGTGGAGGCGCTCGGGCGAGCGCTGGCATCGGCGGCCGGGCGGCTCGCCACGCCCGAGTGCGTGTCGTTCGTCACGACCGGAAGTGGCCAGTTATTCGCGCTGTGACCAGCCGGTCGGCGTTCCGTTTCGGCTGCGGCCGGACCCTCTGTGGTGGGTAATGGACGGTCCGCCGCGCCCGTCCGCGGTGCGGAAGGACGGACCTGCGGACGGGCCGCGCCGCCTGGCTCGCGCTCGTCCGGTCCGCGCTCCTCTGGACGGTGCGCCGGACGTCCCAGCGCACCCGGTGATGGGGCGCCCGTGGCCGGACGCGTCACGGGAATCGGCTGTTCTGCCTGGTCAGCGGGCGGACGCTCCGGCGCGGTAGGGGCGGCGCGCGGGGCCGGGACGACGGTGGAGGCGGCCGGAGGACGGGGGTCGCCCGTGGCGGCGAGGCGGTCGGCCAGCCGGCGCAGGCCGCGGTAGGCGGCGGTGCGGACGGCGCCCGCGCGCTTGCCGAGGACCTTGCCCGCCGACTTGGCGTCCAGGCCCATCACCACGCGCAACAGGACGGCTTCGGCCTGGTCACGGGGCAGTCCGGCGATCAGCCGCAGCGCGTCCTCGGTGGCGATGCCGTCCAGGGCGACCGACTCGGTGTCGGCCTCGGCGGCGACCGTGACCAGCTCTTCGACGGGCAGGTCGGCGGCGGGGCGGCGGGACTTGCGGCGCAGGTGGTCCAGGGCGCGATGCCGGGTGATCGTCGCGGTCCAGCCGCGGAATCCGTCCAGGTCACCGCGGAAGGCGGGCAGGTCACGGGAGATCTGCAGCCATGCCTCGGAGGTGACGTCCTCGGCGTCCGCGCCGACGAGCGCGCCCGCGAAGCGGATCAGCCGGGGCTGGACGTCGCGGTAGAGCAACCGGAAGGCCGCCTCGTCGCCGCGCTGTGCCGCCCGCAGAGCATGGTCGAGCTCGTCCTCCTTCCCGGTACCTTCTCCTCGCGCCTCCGCTTTTGTCACCGCCACATTGTGCAGGGATTTCCGGTTTGATGTGACGGGAAGCCCGGGTCCGGCGCTGAAGGTGTGAACGCCCAAGGCCAGAGCGCTTCCGGGCCGGTTCCCTCCACCGCGCGAAGTGACGGTAAAGATGATCAGCGATGCCCCCGCACAGCGTCCGGTGCCGGACGAGTCGCCGGCCGTGGACGGGGCGCCCGCCGCGCCCGCGGAGCCGCTCCCTGACACCCCCGCGGCACCGGCCCCGGACGGCGGTGGGACGGCCCCGGGTTCGCCCGTCTTCGTCGACCTGAGCGGCCGGCGGCAGCGCGTGGGCCGCCGCCTCGGGGTGGCCGCCGCGGCGCTCATCGCGGTGTTCCTCGGGGCGCTCGGCATGGGCGTGGCGACCGGCGCGGACGTCCCGCTGACGGCCTGGCACGACCAGCCCCGCGAGCATCGCACGAGCAAGACGCGGCCGAGGGAGCACGCGCCCGGGCGGGCGGAGGGCAAGGCCATCAAGCGCGGCGCTCCGAAGCCGGTGCCCGCGGCGCGGCGGCCAGGTGTTCCGGCGGCCACGCCCACCGGAAGGCGCAGGACCGCCGCGAACCCGACGTCCCGGTCGACGCCGCACTCCACGAGCAGGCCGACGGCGACGGCGACGCCCACCCCGGCCACGACCCGTCCGGGCAACGCGCAGACGACCACGCCCGGCACTTCGAAGAACCCCCGCTGACGGTGCGGCGCAGTGAACCGCGCGGCCACTGGGTCCTGCTCCTGCTCGGTGGTCTCGCGCTGACCGTGTGCCTGCTGCTGGACGGCTACGCCCACGGCGCGGTCGGTGAGGCGCCGCACGAGGAACCGGCGCACCCGGTGCCCGCGCCGGCCGAGGTGACCTCGGGCGGTCCGGTGGTGAAGCTGGTGGACGGCACGCCCCACAGCCTCCGCATGCCCGCCCGGACGATCGCGCTGACCTTCGACGACGGCCCCGACCCGGAGTGGACGCCGCGGCTGCTGGACGTGCTGCGGCGCAAGGGCGCGCACGCGACCTTCTTCACCGTCGGCGCGCGCGTCGCCGAGCATCCGGACCTGACGCGGCGCATCCTCCGCGAGGGCCACGAGATCGGCTCGCACACGTACACGCACGTGGACATGGCGACGGCTCCGTCCTGGCGGAACAAGCTGGAGCTGGACCTCACGCAGCGCGCGCTCGCGGGCGCGGCGGGAGTGCACACGAACCTGATGCGGATGCCGTACTCGTCCGGTCCGGACGGCCTGACGGCGCCCGAGTGGGGGGCGGCGCGGCGGGCGGCGAAGGACGGGTACATCATCGCGCTGACCGACCGGGACACCGAGGACTGGGCGAAGCCGGGCACGGAGAAGATCGTCCAGGCGGCGCTCGCGGCGCAGCGGCGCGGCGAGGGCGCGGTCGTGATGCTGCACGACGCGGGCGGCGACCGGACCCAGACCCTCGCGGCGGTCGAGCAGATCATCGACCGGCTCGGCCCGCGCGGCTACCGCTTCACGACGCTGACCCGGGCGCTGGGCCTGCCCGCCGCCGACGTGCCGGTCGCGGGACGGGAACGGGCCGCAGGCTGGACGTTCGTGGCCGCGCAGCAGACCGCGGCGGCGCTGACGGGAGCGCTCGGCGGGCTGTTCGGGGTGGCGGGCGTCCTGTACACGGCGCGGCTGTTGCTGCTGCTGGCGCTCGCGCACGTGCACGTCCGCCGGGTCCGCCGCGACCTGCCCCGGGGCAGGCGGCGGGCGCGGCGGTCCCCGCCGGGCGGCGACGGGCGCGTCCGCGGGGCGCCGGTGCTGCCGGGCGTCCCCGGGTACGACGAGCTGCCGCCCGACCCGTTCCCGCCCCTGTCGGTGATCGTGCCCGCCTACAACGAGGAGGCGGGGGTCGCGGCGACGGTCCGGTCGCTGCTCGACACCGACTATCCGGGCGAGATCGAGGTGGTCGTGGTGGACGACGGGTCCGCCGACCGCACCGCCGCGATCGTCGCCGGGCTCGCGCTGCCCCGCGTCCGGCTGATCCGCAAGGTCAACGGCGGCAAGCCGAGCGCGCTGAACGCGGGGATCGCGGCGGCGTCCGCGGAGGTCCTGGTGCTGGTGGACGGCGACACCGTGTTCCAGCGCGACACCCTGCGCCACCTCGTCGCGCCGCTGGCCGACCCGCGGGTCGGCGCCGTCAGCGGCAACACCAAGGTCGCGAACCGCCGCGGCCTCATCGGCCGCTGGCAGCACCTCGAGTACGTGATCGGGTTCAACCTCGACCGCCGCATGTTCGACGTGCTGCGGTGCATGCCGACCGTCCCGGGCGCCATCGGCGCGTTCCGCCGGTCGGTCCTCGCGCGCGTGGGCGGCGTCCCCGGTGACACGCTCGCCGAGGACACCGACCTCACCATGGCGATCTGCCGGACGGGCCTGCGCGTGGTGTACGAGGAGAACGCCATCGCGTGGACGGAGGCGCCGTCGTCGCTGCGGCAGCTGTGGCGGCAGCGCTACCGCTGGTGCTACGGCACGATGCAGGCGATGTGGAAGCACCGCCGGTCGGTCGTGGAGCACGGCGAGTCGGGACGGTTCGGCCGGCGCTGCCTGACCTACCTGGCGGTGTTCCAGGTGGTGCTGCCGCTCTTCGCGCCCGCCGTCGACCTGTTCGCCCTGTACGGGGTCCTCTTCCTCGACCCGGTCGCGCCCGTGCTGATGTGGACGGCCTTCGTCGGGGCGCAGACGGCGGCGGGCGGCTACGCGCTGTGGCTGGACGGCGAGCGGCTGCGCCCGCTGTGGGCCCTGCCGCTCCAGCAGGTCGTCTACCGGCAGCTGATGTACCTGGTCGTCGTGCAGTCGGCGGTCACCGCGCTGCTCGGCGCCCGGCTGGGCTGGCACACGATCCGGCGCACGGGCACGTTCGCGGACGCGCCGGGCGTCCAGCCGACCTCGAAGTGATCCCGGCCCCCGCCGAGACGGACGCGGGGCCGGGAACAAACCCGCGGGGCACGTTGGTTCAACAGGGTAAGCCGGTGTGCCTGGTGTCCCCGGGCCTCACCTTTCGCCTTCACGGAATACCGTCCGGCTGGAGCCGTGTTGTGCCATACGCCGAGAGGCGACCCGCGCACCGGCCCATGGGCCTCACCGGGCCGTCACGGTCCGGTGAGGCCCGTCTCGTCCCTGATGGGAGACTTGCGGGCATGAGTCTCGCGGCCCATCTGGAGAAACTCGGCCTGCCGCTGGTCGAGGAGCAGCTCGACCATCCGACCGTCCGGGGCATCGCCCGCGGTGACCTCGGCGAGGCGGTGTTCCGCTCCTGGCTGGAGCAGGACTACCTGTTCCTCCTCGACTACGTGCGCGTCTTCTCCCGGCTGGCCTGGCAGGCGCCCGCCGCGCACCTGGGCGACCTCGTCGACCTCGCGCACGCCACCTACCACGACGAGCTGGAGCTGCACCGCTCGCTGTCCGCCGGGTTCGGCGCCGACCTGGACGGCGCCCGGAAGGGGCCCGCCTGCGCCGCCTACACCGCCTTCCTGCTGGACGGCGCCGCGTCCTACGCCGATGGCCTCGCCGCGCTCTACCCCTGCATGTGGGGCTACTCCACGCTCGGCGCCCGCCTGGCCGCCGACCCGCCCGCCGAGCCCCGCTACCGCCGCTGGGTCGACACCTACGCCGACCCCGGCTTCGCGGCGCTCACCCGCCGCGTCGCGCAGATGATCGACGAGGCGGGCGGGGACCCCGGCCGCGCCGAGGCCCTGTTCCTGGAGGGCATGCGCCACGAGATCGCCTTCTGGGACGTCCCACGCTGACGGGTCAGCGCCGGACGGCCAGGGCCGGGTAGTCGGTGTAGCCCTCGGCGCCCCCGCCGTGGACGAGGGCCGGGTCGTGCTCGGCCAGCGGCGCGTCCGCGGCGAACCGCGCGGGCAGGTCGGGGTTGGCGATGAACAGCCGGCCGAAGGAGAACAGGTCGGCGAGGCCCGCCGAGAGCGCCTCCTCGGCGGCGGCCCGTCCGGTGGGCCGCGGGCCGTTGAAGTTGGCGACGAGGGTGCCCTCCCAGCGGGGCCGCAGGTCGGCGAGGGCGCGGTAGCGGCCACGCTCGATGACGTGCAGGTAGGCGAGCCCGAGCGGCTCGACCGCCGCGACGAGCGCGCGGTAGGTGCCCTGCGGGTCCTCCTCGACCAGCTCGTTCTCGGGGTTGTCGGGAGAGATCCGCAGGCCGACGCGGCCGGGGCCGACCTCGGCGGCGACCGCCTCGACCACCTCCACCGCGAACCGCAGCCGCCCGGCGAGCGAGCCGCCGTACCCGTCGGTGCGGCGGTTGGTGTTCTCGGCGAGGAACTGGTGGATCAGGTAGCCGTTCGCTCCGTGCACCTCCACCCCGTCGAAGCCGGCGCGGATCGCGTTGCGCGCCTCGGCGGCCAGGTCCGCGACCGTCGTCTCGATCTCGGCGGCGGTCAGCGCGCGCGGCGTGACGTGCTCGGCGCAGCCCTCGGCGGTCCAGATCTGCTCGGAGACGATCCGCACCGGGGACGGCGCGACGGGCGTGACGCCGCCGTCCAGGATGAGCGGATGCGTCATCCGTCCCACGTGCCAGAGCTGGGCGAAGATCCGCCCGCCGGCGGCGTGGACGGCGCCGGTGACCTCCCGCCACCCCGCGACCTGCGCGTCGGTGGCCAGCCCGGGGACGCCGGGGCCGCCCTTGGCGATCGGGCTCGGCCAGATCCCCTCGGTCACGATGAGCCCGGCCGTCGCGCGCTGGGCGTAGTAGTCCTTCGTCAGCGGGGACGGGACGCCGGTGGCGTCGTCCGCCCTCTCGCGCGTCATCGGCGCCATGACGATCCGGTTGGGCAGGGTGAGGTGCGGGCCTTCGTAGGGGCGCAGGAGGGGGCTGTCCATGATCGTGGCCTTTCGTCGGTCGGACGGGGGTCAGCGGGCGAGGGCGATGGCCTCGACCTCGATCCGCCAGTCGGGTTGGGCGAGGGAGGAGACCTCAAGGAGGGTGTCGGCGGGGTAGGGCTCGCTGAGGAACTCCTCGCGCAGCCGGATGACGTCGTCGAGGTCCGCCGCCATGTCCCGGACGAAGATGCCGATCTTGACGATGTCGCCGAGGCCCAGGCCCGCCTCGGCCAGCACCCGTTCCACGTTGCGGAACGCCTGCCGTCCCTGTTCGAGGAAGCCGCCCTCGACCGTGCGGCCCTGCTCGTCGAAGCCCGCCTGCCCGGACACGTAGACGAATCCACCGGCCCTGATGGCCTGGGAGATGCGGTACGGCTCGTACCAGTCGGGGGTGGTGGCGATGCGCTCGATCTCGGTTCCCATGAC
The DNA here is from genome assembly GCF_900659635.1 of Actinomadura roseirufa. GTDB lineage: Bacteria > Actinomycetota > Actinomycetes > Streptosporangiales > Streptosporangiaceae > Spirillospora > Spirillospora roseirufa. The sequence continues at coordinate 22,417 of NZ_CAACVB010000040.1, forward strand.
GTCCTCCAGAAATTTGCATGTACCTGCATGAGTTGCATGTACATGCAGATATTGGCACTGCATGTAGAGTGCTGTCAACGGGAAGCCGAGGTGGCGGGATGATCCCTGTCGTGAAGGACGCGTCCGTCGAGGACGCCGAGACCGCTGAACAAGCGGCGGTCGCTGTGAACCCCCGGGCGGTTCCGGACGCCAGGGTCTGGGACGGCGTCGTGACCCTGCACGGCCGCGTCGAGCACCGCCTGTCGAAGGCGCTGCAACGGCGGCACGGCATCGGGCTCTCGGAGTTCCGCGCACTGTGCCGGCTCACCCGCGCCGACGAGGGCGAGCTGCGCATGCAGGAGCTCGCCGACCTCATAGGGCTCAACCAGAGCTCGGTCAGCCGCCTCGTCGCCCGCCTGGAGAACGCCGGGTTCACCCACCGCGACATGTGCCCGCGGGACCGCCGCGGCGTCTACACGGTGATCACCGAGGAGGGCCGCGACCTCGTGGCCGAGGCCACCCCCACCTACCGGGAGACGCTCGCCGAGTCCCTCGACGAGGCCGCGGCCGATCCGTCCCTGGCCTCCCTGGTCGCGACCCTGCGCGACGCCTGATCGGCCCCGCGCCCGCCCGGCCTCAGGTGGCGGGGGCTCCTCCCGCGGCGCAGGGGGACGCCGTCGTCCCCGGCCGGGTGTCGGCGATGGCCTTGGCGACGGCGTGGGCCGTCCACGCGACGGTGGTGGCGGCGATGTCGCCGACGCGCCGGTCCAGGTCGGGGTGCTCGGGGTAGAGCGCGCGGGCGAGGCCGCAGGCGTGCGCGACGACCAGCAGCGCCGCCGTCCGGGCGGCGAACGCTACGGCGGGCGCCTCGGCCGGCGCTTCGATGGGCGCACGGCCCGCCAGCGTCGCGTCGAGGCGGGCCAGGATCACGCGGCGCGGCGCCGGGTTCAGCTCCGGGTGGCTGCTGGAGCGCAGCACCCCGAGGATCCGCTGCTCCTCCTCCGCCAGGATGCCGAGCCCGATCAGCCCGTTGCGCAGCCGGACCCGCAGGTCGGCGCCGCTCAGCCGGACGACCGCGAAGGCCGCGGGCACGCCCGGAACCGCGTCGATCATCGCCAGCGCGCCGTCCAGCTCGGGATCGCGCGGCGGCGCCGGGACCGGGACCGGGCCGGGCGCGGCGGCCCGCACCCGGCCGCCGTCGACCACGATCCGGCCGGCCAGGGCCAGGTCCGCCAGGATCGCGCCGGCGAGGGCGAGATCGAGCCGCCCGGCCCCGATGACCGGACGCCCGCCGACCGGATGAATGGCCAGCAGGAGAAGCTCCTCGGCGATCCTCATCGTGGTCGTGCTCCCTTCGCCCTCACCCCCGTGTGACGATGCTGGTTCGCCCCAGGTTGCCAGAAAGGCATGGAAACGTTCACGCGCGGCCCCCCTTTTTCGAGGACCGCGCGTGATCGGGCGAAGACCGTCAGCGGGCCGCCCGGACCTCCGGCCGGGCCACCTCGGCGGGGACCGCGGCCGCGTCGGCGGTGAGCGGCCTGAACCGGCGCAGCCGCAGGCTGTTGCTCACCACGAAGACCGAGGAGAACGCCATCGCGCCACCGGCGATCATCGGGTTGAGCAGGCCGGACGCCGCCAGCGGCAGGGCCGCCACGTTGTAGGCGAACGCCCAGAACAGGTTGCCCTTGATCGTGCGGAGCGTGCGCCGCGACAACCGGATCGCGTCCGCCGCGGCCCGCAGGTCGCCGCGCACGAGCGTGAGGTCGGACGCCTCGATCGCGACGTCGGTGCCGGTGCCCATGGCCAGCCCCAGGTCGGCCTGGGCGAGCGCCGCCGCGTCGTTGACGCCGTCGCCGACCATCGCGACCGTCCGTCCCTCGCCCTGGAGGCGCTTGACGACGTCGACCTTGTCCTGCGGCAGGACCTCGGCGATGACCTCCTCGATGCCGACGGCGGCCGCCACCGTCCGGGCGACGGCCTCGCTGTCGCCGGTCAGCAGCACCGGCCGCAGCCCGAGCGCGGTCAGCTGCGCCACCGCCTCCGCCGAGGTCGGCTTCACCTGGTCGGCGACCGTGATCACGGCGCGGGCGGCGCCGTCCCAGCCCACCGCCACGGCGGTGTGACCGAGCGCCTGCGCGTCCTCCAGCGCCCGCTCCAGCTCGGGGGTCAGGTGCTGGGACCACTCGGCGAGCAGCCGCGGGCGGCCGACGAGCACGCCGCGCCCGTCCACCATCCCCTGGACGCCGAGGCCCTCGACGTTCGCGAAGTCCTCGACCGCGCCGAGCGTCCCGACCCGCTCCCGCGCGCCGCGGGCGATCGCCTGCGCGATCGGGTGCTCGGACGCGTCCTCCAGCGCCCCGGCCAGCCGGAGCACCTCGTCGGCGTCCACGCCGTCCGCGGTGACGACCTCGACCAGCGCCATCCGGCCGGTCGTGACCGTCCCGGTCTTGTCGAGCACCACCGTGTCGACGGCGCGGGTCGACTCCAGCACCTCCGGCCCCTTGATCAGGATGCCGAGCTGCGCGCCGCGTCCCGTCCCGACCATGAGGGCGGTCGGGGTGGCCAGGCCCAGCGCGCACGGGCAGGCGATGATCAGCACGGCGACCGCCGCGGTGAACGCCCCGCCGGCCCCGGCGCCGGTGCCGACCCAGAACCCGAGCGTGGCCAGGGCCAGCGCGATCACCACCGGCACGAAGATCCCGGAGATCCGGTCGGCGAGCCGCTGCACCTGCGCCTTGCCGGTCTGCGCCTCCTCCACCAGCCGCGCCATCTGCGCGAGCTGGGTGTCGGCGCCGACCCGGGTCGCGCGCACCAGCAGCCGCCCGCCCGCGTTCACGGTCGCGCCCGCCACGGCGTCGCCCGGCCCGACCTCCACCGGGACGGACTCGCCGGTCAGCAGCGACGCGTCCACCGCGGACGAGCCCTCCTCCACCGTCCCGTCGGTGGCGATCTTCTCGCCCGGCCGGACGGCGAACAGGTCCCCCACCGCCAGCCGGCCGACCGGGACGCGCTCCTCCCGCCCGTCCCGGATGACCGACACCTCCTTGGCGCCGAGCTCCAGCAGTGCCTTCAGCGCCGCCCCCGCGCGGCGCTTGGAGCGCGCCTCGAAGTAGCGGCCCGCGAGGATGAACGCGATGACCCCGGACGCGGCCTCCAGGTAGATGTTCATCGACCCGTCCGAGCGGGACATGGAGAACTCGAAGCCGTGCTTGATCCCCAGCTCGCCCGCGGTGCCGAAGAACAGCGCCCACAGCGACCAGCCGTAGGCGGCGAGCGTCCCGACCGACACCAGCGTGTCCATGGTCGCGGCGCCGTGCCGCAGGTTGGTCCACGCGGCCCGGTGGAAAGGCCAGCCCGCGTAGACCACGACGGGCGAGGCCAGGACCAGCGACAACCACTGCCACTTCGTGAACTGCAGCGCCGGGATCATCGCCATCGCGATGACCGGGACCGACAGCACGATCGCGGTGACCAGCCGGTCCTGGAGCGCGCGCAGCGCCTCGTCCCGCTCCGGCTCGTCCGCCGCCTCGTCCCCGGCCGACGGTTCGGGCCTGGGCGGCGGAGGCGGCTCGGCCGTGTAGCCGGCCTTCTCGACGGTGGCGATCAGGTCCGCCGTGGATACCCCCGAGGGGAACTCCACCTTGGCCTTCTCGGTCGCGTAGTTGACGGTCGCGGTCACGCCCTCGATCTTGTTGAGCCGCTTCTCGACGCGGGCGGCGCACGACGCGCACGTCATACCGCCGATCAGCAGCTCGATCCGGCCGGGTTCCGCGTCCGATACGGCGCCGGTCGTCATCGCTCCTCCTCCGCCTGGCTCGTTCCGGGATGTCAGTGGGTGTGGGTGTGGCCGTCCCCCGGCGTCTCCACGGGCACGCCCGAAGCCCCGGCGTACACGGTGAACTCGGCCGTCCTGACCTTCCCCTCGTGCTGGAAGTCCAGGTAGAGACGGTAGGCGCCGCCACTCGGCGCCTCGGCGTAGAACGTGATCTCCGGACCCGGCCTGGTCTTGCCGTCGCCGGGGTCCCCGTCCGGGTGGACGTGCAGGTAGGCCATGTCACCGCTGCGCAGCGCCACCAGGTGGCCGTACGCCTCCAGGTACACCTCCAGGTCCCGCACCGGTTGACCGCCCTTGCTCACGGTGAGCGTGAGCTTGGACGTCTTCCCGGGCGCGAGCCCGCCCGCCAGCGTCACCTCGTAGCCGTCGACGAACGCGGCCTGCTCGGGCTGGGGCAGCGGCTCGGGCTGGAACTCCCCGGGGGCGATGATGTCGGTGCCCAGCGTGAGCTGTTCCTTGGCGCCGACGGGCTGGATGTCGGTGAAGAACCGGTAGGCCCCCGGCTTGGGCAGCACCAGCGCGATCGCCCACACGCCCCCGCCGAGCTGTTCGGGGTGGAGGTGCTGGAACCCCGACAGGTCACGGCGCGCGATGATGAGGTGCAGCCGCTTGCCGTGCAGCGGCTTGAACCGGGTGACGGGCTTGCCGTCCGGCCCCTTGATGGTGAATCGGAAGTCGGTCAGCTCGCCGGGCTTGACCGTCGTCTGCAGGGGGCTCAGCGTGTAGCCGTTCTGCGAGACCTGGAGGCCCCCGGGGATCGCCGCGCCGGTGTGCGCGTGCCCGCTCCCGCCTCCGTGCCCGCCGTGCCCGCCCGTGTCGGCCTCGGCGCCGACCGGTCCGACGATCTTGCCGATCCCGATCGCGCCCCCGAAGGCGACGGCCAGGCCCAGCGTGTAGACCCCCAGCTTTGCCGCGGTGTTCATCGTCTTTCACTCCCCGTCGTCCGCGCCCCGGTGTCAGGGCTTGAGTTCGTACCCGGCCTCCTCGACGGCGTCCTTGATCAGGGCGACGTCGACGGGGCTCTCACTGGTGACGGTCACGAGACCGGAGTCGAGCTGGACGTCCACTGCGGTGACGCCCGCGACCTGCTCGACCTCCTCCGTGACCGCGTTCACGCAGTGGCCGCAGGTCATTCCGGTGACGGTGTAGGTGGCGGTGCTCATCTCGTCCTCCTCGAATTTACCCTGGGGGGGTATCCCGACGCCCTCATGCTGCCATAACCCGGCAGTCTGAACAACCCCTAGGGGGTAGGGGTTGTTTCGAGACTCCGGTCACACTCCCGGGCATCGCCGCCCCCCGTCCGGCAGGCGAACCGGTGGGTCGTTACGCGGAAGTTATCCACACCCCCGGGATCTTCCGGACCGACCCCGTCTCGACGGTCCGTCGACATTTGTCGAGGTATCTCCCACGAGATGCCCGCAACCGCAGGCGGATCCATGGTTGCGCACAGGGTTTTCCACAGGCTTCCACAGCCCTGTGGACGACTCCGCACAACCCCCCTGATGATTCTGAGGCACGAGACGTCACCGAGAGCGATGATCCCCAACAGCCACGCCGAATCACTGAAGTTCGCGACGGGACGTCCGGCCGAGGTCGCCGCCACAGGCCACATATCGTCCGCGTATGGAAAACCGCATACGTGCTGACAACACCACGCCGCCTTAACTGGCAGCATGACCCGAACCCCACCATCGGCACGAACGACGACCCACCGTTCGCAGAACTCCTCGTCCGGCTCGCCCGCACTCGGTCGTGGTCACCCGCCGTGGGCACGCCCACCCCACCCAGGCCCCGAGGACGCGACAGTGACCGGCAGCGAGCAAGGCCAGACGATGCCGCAGGTGGACATACTGGAGACCGAACACGACGGCATCCACGACAGGGACACGGGCACCTGGCGCAAAGGCGTCCGCCGGGCGATCAACATCGGCTCCCGGCCCGGCCCCTGGAAGCGCGGCCTGGTCCTCGCGGCGCTCGCGCTGTTGCTGGGCCTGTTCATGCTGCTGCACGCGCAGATCCCGAACCGGATCGGTCACCTCGGCAGCCTGACGGAAACATTCCTGCCGTGGTTCGGCCTGCTCGTCCCGGTGCTGCTGGCCGGGGCCCTGTGGCGCCGCTCCGCCTCCGCGCTGGTCGCGCTGCTGCTGCCGGTCGTCGTGTGGCTGAACCTCTTCGGCGGCCTGCTGAGCGACAAGTCCCACGCGGGCGCCGACCTCATCGTGGTCGGCCACAACGTCGGCGCCGACAACCCCGACCCGGCCGGCACCGCCCGCGCCCTGATCGCCTCCCGCTCGGACGTGCTGGCGCTGGTAGAGCTGACCGAGCAGGCCCGGGGCACCTACGAGAACGCGCTGGCGCAGGCGTACCCGTACCACACGGTGCAGGGCACGGTCGGCCTGTGGAGCAAGCGCCCCTTGTCGGACACCCGGCCGATCGACACCATGATGGACGTCGGACCGCTGGCGGCCACCAAACCGCTCGACGTCAAACTGGCCGACATGCGCTCACTGCGCGCCACGGTCGCCACGCCTCACGGCCCGCTGGCGGTGTACGTGGCCCACCTGGGCTCCGCACGGGTGAATCCCAGAGCGGGCTTTTCGACGGCGGACCGCGACAGGAACGCGCAGGCGCTCGGCAAGGCCATCGCCGCCGAGCGGAACGAGCGCGTGGTCCTGCTCGGCGACCTGAACGGCACCATGAACGACCGCGCGTTCACCGGCCTCACCTCGCAGTTGCACTCGGCCCAGGAAAAGGCCGGCGACGGCTTCGGCTTCACCTGGCCGGCCGAGTTCCCGATGGTACGAATCGACCAGATCCTGGTCAGAGGCGTAAAACCAAGAAGCTCGTGGGTCCTCCCCTCCACCAGCAGCGACCACCTACCAGTAGCCGCCGGCCTAACCTGGTGACCCGGCACGGATCTCCGTCCCAGAGGGCAGTATCGGCGCGATGCCGGAGAACCGCCTGCTCATCAGCAGCGCCAGTTCCGTCAATCGCTCCCCGGACGAAGTGGACGCGGGGAGCTCTGCCGCGTCCACGATGCGATCGGCCTCGGCGATCGGCTTCCCCCACGACGTGAAGAACCACAACCTTTCGCCGTCCTCCGCACGCGGCTTGCACGTGACCGTGTCCGCCGGACGCGGCACGTCCGGGCAGCACCCCGGCGCCTTCGGATTGATCACGATCAGCTTGCGACGCTGCAGAACGGTCTCCAGCCCGAACGCGTGACGCCGCGACATCAGAGCACCGAGCCGCGCATAGGCGTCAGGTTCTACGCGATGGACGCCTACCGGGTCTTGGGAGCCAACGACCGCGCGGCGGCCCATGCCACCGAGGTCCTGCGCACCGGGCGCGGCCCGGACGGTGAGGACCTGGCGCCCATGCGCATGGCCGAGGCCCGCATCACCCTCGCAGCGGTGGCGGCACGCGCTGGGGAACTGGAGGAGGCCGTCCAGCGAGGTCAGGACGCCCTTCACGCCGACCGCAAGTGCCTCCCATCGCTGTTACTGGTCGCCGACGAACTGCGGCAGGAGATCAGCGAGCGGTACCCGGCCGACCAGATGACGCGGAACTTCTCCGAGCAACTCCACGAACTGAGGCACGCGCCCGGCTCCTGACCGGACGACGAATTCGAGGTCGAACCTCACGGCCGGCGCGATGATCTGTTCGCCGGTCGGGTTAGGGGCGTAGGCGCCATAGGTGCACCGTTTCGCCGTGGCCGGTGGTGGCCAGGATGGTGCCGTCGGGGCTGAAGGTCACCGACTCGACCGCGCCGGTGTGGGCGGTGAACTTGATGAGTGGTTTGCGGGCGCCGACGTCCCACAGGCGGGCGAAACCGCCCTCGTCTCCGGTGGCGAGGATCCTGCCGTTCGGGCTGAAGGCCACCGAGTTCACGGCCGGACTGTGGTCGGTGAGTTCGGCGATCTGGGCGTGGGTGGCCACGTCCCACAACCGCACCGTGCCGTCCTGGTCACCCGAGGCCAGGGTGCGGCCGTCCGGGCTGAACGCCACCGAGAGGACGCCGCCGCTGTGAACGGGGAGGAGGGGCGTGCCGAGTGGGCTGCTGGAACCGATGTCCCAGAGCCGCACCGTGTGATCATCACCGCCGGTGGCCAGGATCCGGCCCGCCGGGCTGAACGCCAGTGCCCGGATGCGATCGGCAGCGCCGGTGAGCCGGCCGAATCTCCTGGGGATCGGTGAAACCTGCATGTCCCACAGGGTCACCACGGCACTGCCGCCGCCGCTGGTGGCCAGGATCCTGCCGTCCGGGCTGAACGCCGCCAGCCCGGCGGAGACACCGGCACCGTCGGAGCGGATCCGGGCCATCCGGCGACGGGACGGTACGTCCCACAGTTCTACGGTGCCGCCGTCCTCGCCGGTGGCGAGGGGATCGCCGCCCGGACTGAAGACCAGTGACCTGACGTGATCGAAGGTGCCGGGGAGCGGAGCGAGCGGGCGGCGGGTTCTCGCGTCCCGCAGTTCCACCGGGCTGATGCTCCCCTCGGCGGGGCCGGTGGCGAGAATCTGGCCGTCCGGGCTGAAGGCCACCGTGCCGGCGAAGCCGGTGAAGGGCACGAGAGGAGTGATGAGTGCCGGCTCCCGCGTGGTGGGCGATCCGGAGGAGGATTCGCCGACTCCGAAAGCGATCAGAAGGACGGCCACGACGCTCAGCAGCACAGGGCTGCTCCAGCGGCGGCGGTGTCCGGTGGCCGCGCCGGAAGAACCCAGTGTCACGGTGAGCTCGCCACTCGCCGTCCTCGCCGGGACCGCGGGCGGTTCGGCGCCGCGCCCTGCTCTCGGCCGAGAGGGCGGTTCGGGTGCGGCCGGCGGGGTGAACGCGGCCCTGGGCGTCGTGCGGCCCGTCCAGTCGGGGCGCCCGCGTTCCAGGGCCCATCGCGCTTCCCGCGGGGAGACCCGGTCGCGGAGTCGTCGTGCCGGGTCGTCGCCGAGCGAACTGTCCGCGAGGAGCCGGTCGACCTCGGCGAGCGCCTCATCGTCGGTCATGAGCGCGCTCCCCCCGCTCGTCGGCGGCGGAACCGGTTCCGTTGCCGGTACAGCATCCCTTCGACCGACCGGGCGGTGGCACCGTCCCCGAGGAGGTGGGCGATCTCGGCGTGGGTATAGCCCCGCGCCGCCAGGATCAGCACCGTCCGCGCCTTCTCGTCGGTGACGGTGGACAGGCTGCGCCGGGCCTCGTCACGCGCCACCAGGATGTCCTCCGGTCCGGGCAGGCCGTCGGCCTGCTGGTGGTCCGGTAAGGCCGCGACCTCGACCCGGCGGCGGCTCTCGGCCCGATGCCAGGCCAGATAGGGTCCGGGGAACTCGTACAGGCAGCCGCGGATGAAGAAGGTGTTCAGCGTCGCGCCCTCGCCGGGATCCCACTCGTCCCGGATCAGCCTGCCCCGGAGCTTGACCGCGGCGCGGCCCACCGTTTCCCAGGTCAGCTCCAGCTGATCGTCCTTGGGCCACTCGGCGCCGGGCCAGGGCAGGACGATGCCGATCCCGCGGCACTTGTCGAAGATCAGCTTTTCGCGCGTCCACGCGCCGATCACCGCGATCCCGTACCGGACGATGTCCTCTTCGAACCTTCGGTAGGCGGGCCCGGTGAACTCGTGCTCGCTCAGGAACCGCACCAGGCGCCGGTCGGCGTCCAGACGTGCGCCCGCCATTCGCACCTCTCCCGCCACCAAAGCAGACCGCGCTCATCACCTTGTCACCTTCCTTTGGGCGTGTGGTCCCTGTTGGCAGTAATAGGGCAACGCCCCCGCACACCCCACGGCGATTTCTGCGCGGGGCCCGATCCGGCCGCAGGCGTGGGGCCGGCTCCAGAGACGCCCTACTCCCCAGGGCAGAAAGACCAGCCACATAGGGAGCGATGAAATGCCCGACCCCCAGGACAAGTCCCTCATCAGCCTCCGGACGGCCGTGGTGCTGCTGCTCGCGGCGATCACCGGAATCGGAGCCGGCCTGCTCACCCTCGGATCGGGACACGACCTCGCGTCCGGCGTTCTGACCGGCGGCGCCGCGGCCGGGGCCGCGCTCGCCCTGTTCAACCAGGTCATCTCCAGCGAGTAGCCGGGGGCCCGGTGGCCGAAGCCGGACAGGGTGCCGGTGCGGTGCAGGCCAAGCCTTGACCGTGTTTGCTGATGTCTGGGATGGGCCGCTTGGGGGACGGGGGGCGTCTAGCGTGGGGGCCGTGACGTTTCTCGACGTGTTCGCAGGTTCCTGGGCGGGGACCAACGGCTTCCGTCTGATGCCCTCTGATCCGCTCGCAGAGCACCCCGCCACCCTCACCGTGACGCCCGGCGCGGGCGGTCACCTGACCTCGGTCGCCTACACCTGGCGACACCCGGACGACGGCGACCAGGAAGGGATGCTCGCCCTCGGCGAGCAGGAGGACGGCTCCCTCGTCGCCCTCTGGGCCGACTCCTGGCACCAGAAGCCCGCCCCTATGACGCTGTCGGGCAAAGTACTTGAGGCCCAGTACGAAGGCGGGTTCGCCTGGCGGATCGTCTTCGAGCCCACCGGACCGGACGAGCTGACCATGCGCATGGACAACGTCGTCCCACCCGAGTACGGCACCCCCGAGGCACCCGCCGGCCCCTACCCGGCGATGCTCATGAACCTCCACCGCGCCTAGGAGAACCCGCCGGGCCAGACGCGGGCGCCCGACCAAGTTGTGGAGGGGTCGGGTTTGGGGTGGCGATATACGCTTTGACCTGCAGTCATCGTGGTCCGCCTAGGAAGGGATCTCTGGGGACATGCCTGAGCTGCCTGAGGTGGAGGCGCTGGCGGCCTTCCTGCGCGAGCGTGTGGTCGGCCATGTCATCGCGCGGGTGGATGTGCTCGCCATCTCCGCGTTGAAGACCTACGACCCGCCCGTGACGGCGCTGGGCGGGCTGACCGTCACCGGCGCGGCGCGGCATGGCAAGTTCCTCGATCTCGACGTGGACGGCCTGCATCTGGTCGTGCACCTGGCGCGCGCCGGGTGGCTGCGGTGGCGGGACGAGATCCCGGCGCGGCCCGTCCGTCCCGGGGGTAAGAACCCGCTGGCGCTTCGGGTGCATCTCGATGACGGCAGCGGCTTCGACCTCACCGAGGCCGGCACGAAGAAGGGGCTCGCGGTGTACGTCGTGCGGGACGCGGCGGACGTGCCCGGTGTCGCCTCGCTCGGCCCCGACCCGCTGGACGCGTCGTTCACGCCCGAGGCCCTGGCCGGGATCCTCGCGGGCAGGCGCACCCAGATCAAGGGGCTGCTGCGCGACCAGAAGATCGTCGCGGGGATCGGGAACGCCTATTCCGACGAGGTGCTGCACGTCGCGCGGATGTCCCCGTTCAAGATGGCGTCGTCGCTGGACGAGGCGGACGTGGCGACGCTGCACGAGGCCATCGTCGGCACGCTGCGCGACGCGGTGGAGCGCTCTCGCGGGCTGGAGGCGCAGGACCTGAAGGGCGAGAAGAAGACCGGCTTGCGGGTGCACGGCCGGACCGGCCAGAAATGCCCGGTCTGTGGTGACATCGTGCGTGAGGTGTCGTTCGCCGACTCGTCGTTGCAGTACTGCCCGACGTGCCAGACCGGCGGCAAGCCGCTCGCCGACCGCCGGATGTCCCGTCTCCTGAAGTAGCGGCCCGTCCGCTACGTCGGGGGGAGTACGGCGAGGTCCATCGACCGGAGCCGCGCCGGGTCGGCGACGACCGTGAACGCGGCGATCCGCCCTTCCTCGACCGAGACCTCCAGGACGACCAGGAGGCGCCCGCGCGGCGCGACGACGACGCCGACCGCGCCGTTCACCAGCGCGGGTTCGGAGACGCGGGCGCGCGCGGTGTTGGTGGCCGTCTCCTCGGCGATGCGGCGGGCGCCGCGCATCTCGGCGATGGGGAGCGTCCCGGAGTCGACCCGGCGGACGGCGTCCGGGGCCAGCACGGCGAGGAGGGCGTCCAGGTCGCCGGAGCGGGCGGCGGCGAGGAACGCCTCCACGGCCGTCCGCTGCCGGACGAGGTCGGCGGCGGGCGTCGCGGGCGCCCCGCGGACCCGGCCGCGCGCCCGGCTCGCCAGCTTCTTCGCCGCGACCGGCGACCGTTCCACGATCACGGCGATCTCGTCGAAGGGGACCGAGAACATGTCGTGCAGCACGAACGCGACCCGCTCGGCCGGGCCGAGCGTGTCGAGGACGACCAGCATCGCGAGCCCGACGGAGTCGGCCAGCACCGCCTCGTCCTCCGGGCCGGTGGACGGCTCGTGCGCCGCCCCGGCTCCGTCCAGGCCGGTGAGCTCCTCGGCCCGGCGGCGCCTGACGCGCAGCATGTCGAGGCAGACGCGGCCGACGATCGTGGTCAGCCAGCCCGTCACGTTGGCGATCCCGGCGGCGCCCGCGCGGTCGGCGCGCAGCCACGCCTCCTGGACGGCGTCGTCCGCCTCGTCCGCCGAGCCGAGCATGCGGTAGGCGACGCTCCGCAGATGCGCGCGGGCGCCGTCGAACCGCGCGGCCAGGTCGTCCTGCTCGTCCATGGGTCACCTCTCATCGACGCCGGTCGTCATATCGGTGGGACGTACGACGAGGCGAGATCGAAGGGGGTACGGGAGCCGTGCCGATCATCAGATACGAGGTGGACGAGAAAGGCGCGACGGAAGTCGCCGACGCCGTCCAGAAGACTTTCTCCACGCTGGAAGAACGGCGTCCAGAAGGCGTCCGATACGCATACTACCGCGCAGCGGGCGGCACCGAATTCGTGGCCCCGCCGGACCTGGACGAGGGCACCGGCAACCCGCTGCCGGACATCGAGGCTGCTCGGAGGCCCCAGGCGGCCGTGGCCGAGCACGTCATGGGAGACGCGCCCACGCCACGGACCTTCGACCTTATCGACGCTTAAGGGGTCACCCGGTAATCACTCTGATCCCTATGCCTGCCATCCGACGGCAGGCGATTTTCGAATGCCCGAGAACGACTCAGAAGGAAGAACGTGACCTCACTGCTGCACGTGGATTCGAGCCATTCCGGTGATTCGGTCAGCAAGCGGCTGACCGCACTGTTCGCCGACGTCTGGCGGGCACGGAACGGGACGGCGGGCTACACCTACCGCGACGTGTTCGCCGAGCCCGTCCCGATGGTGTCCCCGGCCTACGTCGCCCTCGGCACCCGGGTGGAGCGGCACGGCGTCGTCCCGCTGGAGAAGGTGCACGCGCTGGTGGAGGGCGCGGACGAGGAGCGCGAGTGGGCGCTGACGCTGCCGCTGATCAAGGAGCTGCGGTCGGCGGACACGCTGCTCGTCGGCGCGCCGATGTACAACTACTCGGTGACGACCGCTCTCAAGGCGTGGATCGACCGGTTCTCCTTCCCGGGCGCCTTCGCCGACCCCGACACGGGCGCCAAGCTGCTGCGCGGCACCCGGGTCGTGATCGTCACCGCGCGCGGCGGCGCCTACGGGCCCGGGGCGCCGCGCGAGGGCCTCGACTTCCAGGAGCCCTACCTGCGGGGATACTTCGGCAACCTCGGGGTCGAGGACCTGCGGTTCGTCCACGCCGAGTTCACGCGGGCCGCGGACATCCCGGCATTGCACGCCTTCCAGGACGATCGGGAAGCCTCCCTCACCGCGGCGAGGGAGGCGGTGACCGAGCTCGCCGCCTACGCGGTGACCTCCCCGGCGTGCGTCACCACGCGGTCGACGAAGCCGTAGTCGCGGGCCTCCTCGGCGGTGAACCAGCGGTCCCGGTCCGAGTCGGCCGTGATCCGCTCGACCGGCTGACCGGTGTGGAACGCCACCCGCTGCTGGAACAGCCGCTTGGTGAACAGCATGTTCTCCGCCTGGATCTTGATGTCGGACGCCGTGCCGCCGATCCCGCCGGACGGCTGGTGCATCAGGATCCGGGCGTGCGGCAGCGCGTACCGCTTGCCCGGCGCGCCCGCGCACAGAAGGAACTGTCCCATCGACGCGGTGAATCCCATCGACAGCGTCACGACGTCGTTCGGGACGAACTGCATGATGTCGTAAATGGCCATCCCAGCGGTCACCGAGCCGCCCGGGGAGTTGATGAACAGGTGGATGTCGCGGGTCCGGTCCTCAGCGGACAGCAGCAGCATCTCGCCGCAGATCCGGTTGGCGATGGCGTCGTCGACCTCCTGTCCGAGGACGATGATGCGCTGGCGCAGCAGCCGCTGGAACACCGGCTCGGCGGCGGCCAGCGCCGCCTCCTCGGCCCTGGCGGCAGGACGGTGAAGAGCGATCGTGTCAGCAACCATGTCCCCAGCAAATCCGCAGGTCATACCGCACGTCCAACAACATTTTCCGGCGCTTTCACAACCCGGGGTTGTTAATCTGGGGAGCATGGACGCGGACCTGGCGGGCATGCGGGCCTTCGTGGCCGCCGCCGAGGAGCTGCACTTCGGGCGGGCGGCCGCGCGGCTCTTCCTCACCCAGCAGGCCCTTTCGAAGCGGATCGGCCGCCTGGAGGAGGCCCTCGGCGCGCCGCTGTTCGAACGCACCACGCGCTCGGTCGCCCTCACCCCCGCCGGGCACCGCCTGCTGCCGCTCGCGCTCGACGCGCTCGACGCGTTCGACACGGCCGTCGAGGCGGTCCGCGGCGTGCCCGTCCCGCTGCGCGTCGACGTCTACCACGAGCGGTTCACGCCGATGGAGGCCATCCGCCGGCTCGTCGCGGCGGAGCCGTCGATCACAGTCGAGCCGAGCATGCGGCAGGGCCTCGCCGCGGCGGTGCCCGCGCTGCTCCGCCGCGAGATCGACGCGGCGTTCGGCCGCGCCCACGACCTCGGCCGCCCCTGGCCGGACGAGCTCGCCCGGCGGTTGTTCTCGCTCGTCCCGCTGCACGCGTTCGTGCTCGACGGGCATCCCCTCGCGACGCGGCGGGCGCTCACCGTCGCCGAGCTCAAGGACGCCGGGATCGTCATGCCCGATCCCGGCGCCTCCACCGAGTGGCACGGCTACCTGACCCGGCTCGCCGCCGAGCTCGGCGTCCCGCTCCGGTTCGCCGAACCCGCGATCGGCATGCTCGGCTACCGGCAGCTGATGGAGCGCGAGAACCGGTCCGTCGCCGTCGCGGAGAAGGAGATGACCCTTCCCTCCGGAGACGGGATGGTGCGGATTCCCATCGTCGAGCCCGTCCCGCTGTTCCCCTGGTCGATCGTCTGGCACCGGCAGAACCGCGCGCCGAGCCTCGTCCGGTTGCTCGCCTTGCTGGAGCCCCCGGCCGTGCCGGACGGGCCGTCCTTCTGGCTCCCCGCCCTCGACCTCCGCTGGGCGCGGGAGGCCGGGCCCTGACCCGCGTCAGGCGAGGACCGCGCCCCCGTCGAGGACGAGGACGGCGCCGGTCGCGTGCGGCTGCGTCATGTAGAACAGGTACGCCGCCGCGATGTCGTCGACCTCGCCGATCCGGCGCAGCGGCGAGCCCGCGGCCGCGTCGCTGTAGAGCTGCTCGCGGACGTCGCCGGGCAGTGGGTTCCACAGGTTCGAGCGGACCACGCCCGGCATCACGGCGTTCACCCGGATCGGTGCCAGCTCGACGGCGAGCGCGCGGGTCAGCCCCTCCAGCGCGCCGCAGAGACTGGAGGTCACCGAGGAGCCCGGGACGGGACGCGGCCCCGCCGTGCCGGTCGTCAGCGTGATCGAACCCCCGGCGCGGATCCTCGGCGCGGCGGCCTGGACGGCGGACAGGGCACCGAAGTAGCGCAGCGTGAAGAAGTCCCGGGCCGCGTCCAGGTCGAGGTCGGCGACCGGTGCGAGCAGGAGCGGATCGCCCGCCGTGTACACGAGATGGTCGATGTCGCCGAGCACGTCGAACAGGTCCCGTACCTGAGCGGCGTCGGTCAGGTCGGCGATGCGGCCGTCGGCGCCTGGGAGGTGCTCAACGGCGCCGTCGACGTTGCCCTTCCGGCTGGACACGACGGTCACGGCGGCACCCGCCCCGGCCGCCGCCGACGCGACGGCGAGCCCGATCCCGGACGTGCCGCCGAGCACCACGACGCGCTCGCCCGTGAGCCGTTCATCGAGAGACATGGGGGTTCCCTTCTGATGGTGAGACGCCTCCCACGATGCGTGCCGGCCGGTTCGCGCGTCCAAGACCTGTGCACGCCGCTGTAATACCCTGAAGGCATCATGGCTGACGTGGACCTCCGCAAGCTCCGGTACTTCGTGGCCGTCGCCGAGCACCTGCACTTCGGGCGCGCCGCGCAGTCGCTGCACATCGCCCAGCCGGTGCTCTCCCGGCAGATCAGGGCACTGGAGGACGAGCTGAAGGTGACCCTGTTCGACCGGGACCGGCGCTCGACCTCGCTCACCCCCGCCGGACGGCAGCTGCTCGCGGACGCCCGGCCGCTGCTGGCCGGCGCCGACGCGCTGACCCGGCGCGTCCGGCGCGCCGCGCGCGGCCCCCGCACCTTCACCGTCGGGTTCATGCCCGGACTGATCGTGACGGCCGCAGTGCGGGCCCTCGGCCTGCGCCATCCCGACCTCACCGTCCACCTCGTCCGGACGACGTGGGACGACCAGACCGACGTCGTCCGCGACGGCCGCGCCGACGTCGGCTTCGTCCGCATGCCGGTCGACCGGACCGGGCTGGCGATCCGGCGCCTGTACACCGAGCCGCGAGTCGCGGTCGTCCCCGCCGACCATCGGCTGGCGGGCAAGCGGGACGTCCCCGTCACCGAGATCGCCTATGAGCACCTGCTCCAGGACCCCGACGCCGTCCCGGAATGGCGGGACATCGCCGAGGAAATGCGCGCACCGGCCCGGCAGCCCGCCCCCGTCTTCCACAGCGTCGAGGAGAAACTCGAACATGTCGCGGCGGGTCACGGCCTGGTGATCGTCCCGCTGTCGGTGGCGACCTTCTACACCCGTCCCGACATCGCCTATTTCACCGTCGCTGACCTGGCGCCGTCCCAGGTGAGCCTCGTGTGGGACGCCGCGCGCCGCACTCCGCTCATCGCCGAGTTCGCCACCATCGCCGAAACCACCGGCCCCCCGCCATGATGTGACGTCTCCGGGTGAAAGGCGGCACTCGTAGTCACGTGGCTCTGCTGCACAAGCCCGGAAAGCCCTGCCCTCCGCTTCACCAGAGGGACAGGGCTTCCTCGCATCGCGCGCTCAGCTACTTGACCGCGACAGCACTCGCATACGCGCCGCTGCCGTCCACGCAGGTCGTAGTCGACGCTTCCCATGGCCGCGCCCAATTGCCATAGGAATCTCCACCGTAGTAGCACTTCAGGACGATCATGTGGTAGGCGACCTGGTAGGGCGTCGTGCAGTCGCTCCACCCCGCACCCGCCCCTTCGTCGGGGTCCCACGGGACATAGTGCGCCCTACATCCGGGCCACGGATCTGTCTTGGAAACGGGCGCCGTAGCGGACGCCGGCGAAGCCGCCAGGGTGACGACCGCGGAACTCGCGACCACAAGCGCGGCCACGAGGCGTGCTGTTCTTTTCATGGACCTGCTCGCTTTCCGGATCCGTTGGCGAAGATCCATCAGCATCGTAAGAAAGGCGCCCTAACATCTCGCTTGCGGCGACCTGGCGCGGGCGCCTGCCCCTGACGCCCCGATGGGACATCGCCTCACAACGACTGACCGCAGCCTCTTTGAGGTGACGCCGAAAACACGAATCCGGTCCACGCCCCACGTGGGGCACGGACCGGATTCCGGTGGCGGACGTCCCGGCGCCTACAGGAGCTCGCCGGCGCGCCGGTCGCTACTGGGTCTCCCGGATGAGGGTGGCGGCCTGGCCGGAGAACTTCACGGTCGCGTTGTGCGGCTCGGCCTGCACCCATTCGTCGAACCCGGTCATGGAGCACTTCATGACGTCGGGCGGGGTGTCGGCGCCGTCCGGGCACTTGCCGCCCGCCACGTACAGGTCGGTGTCCCCGGCGGTGAAGAAGACGACGTTGCCGACGGTGAACTTGCCCGGCGCCAGGTACTGCAGCCGTCCCCACGCCGTCTTGACCTGTTTGCCGCCCGCCTGCTCGGGCGAGGTGGGCTCGCCCACCGGAGCACCCGACCCACCCGAGCCCCGGGGCGCGGACGAGCCGCCCGGTGTGGACCCTCCGCCCGGAGTGGACGAGCCGCCTGGGGTGGAGGCGCCGCCCGGGCTGGGGGCGCCCGGCGTCGAGGTGGCGCCCGTCGCGGGCACGGAGCCGACCGGCGAGGAGGGCGCCGCCGCGGACTTGCCGTCGCCGGTGCCGTTGCAGGCCGTCAGGCCGAGCGCCAGTACCGCCGCCACACCGGTGATCACGATCTTCCGCATGGGTCCCGCTCCCCGTCCTCGGTGCGCGCCCCTCGTGGTCGCGCTGTACCGGGTGAGATGGGACACCACCCGGCGGGGTTGGCCCGCCCGGACGTGATCAACCCGACCCGCTCCCGCACGAACTCACCG
The DNA here is from genome assembly GCF_900659635.1 of Actinomadura roseirufa. Lineage (GTDB taxonomy): Bacteria > Actinomycetota > Actinomycetes > Streptosporangiales > Streptosporangiaceae > Spirillospora > Spirillospora roseirufa. The sequence goes on from NZ_CAACVB010000040.1 coordinate 40,603, forward strand.
CCCGATGCGGGCATCTGGATCTACGAACGGCACGGAGAAGTTCGAGCAATCCCGAATCTTTCTCACATTTATTCGAGGACGAGACACTCGAACCTGCCCAAGCACCTGTTCCAGGGGTTGACGATCACGCCGTGGACCTCCATCCGGGTGGTCCTCACGAAGGCCGAGGCCGCTGTCCGGGTCGTCAGAAAGAGCGCCGTCACGGTCACGGCACGGCTTCTCGGTCTGCTTCGAGGGCAATTACGGTCGGCACCTTGTACACGTCGCCGGACCTATATGGCCGTAGGCCGTTTGCAGGGACGCCTAATGCCACGAGGACGCCGACGCGGTCGGGGTTCCCAGCCGCAGGTCACGTCCGCATTGGGCAGCCCGCGGGACACCAGGCGGGCCTTGATGGCGTCAAGAACGCAGCGGTTCGAACCTGACCGCCCCGGCCGTGAAGAGCCACGCGAACCGGATCCTCGCCCGCCTCGGGCATCCAAGCCTCGCCGCTCGTCCACCACGCGGGCCTACCGGACCACAACGGCCCGCTCCCTGATCGAGGACGAGGGGAGGCGATCAGCAGACGGCGGGCACCCGGTCCCGTGAGCGCTATCCCAGCGGCACCGCTTCCAGGGTCTCTGGGGCGAGGTAACCACCTGTCCGTCTTGGTGATGGCGCGGGAGTCGTAGTGTCGGGTTCACGACAGAGACCCGTCCGCCATCTGGGCGCCGTTGACGCCGTACTGGAGAATCTCGCCGTCATGGCGAGCTGGATGTCCGACGGGAAGGAGCGTGGCCCGCGACGCCGGGCCTCTCTTGTCGAGCCACTCCTCTGCGAGCTGGGAGAGTGATCTGCCTGATAGCCGGGCTGGCCGATGCTGTGCGACCTGGACCCCATGCTCGTATTGGAAAGTCACTGGCTCGCTGATCTCCCAGGCGCAGATTTCAAAGCCCCAGAGTTGCTCAAGGTCGCGTAGCACGATCCATCGGGTGACCGTGTCTCCGTTATTGGTCACCAGCAACTCAGCCCGCACGACGAAGTAGTCGAAGCGAAACGATTCGGTTTCGTCAAGGTCTATGGCCGCACTGACAGTTGAGCGGTCACGGCCTGTGAGGCGCTGAGTCTCGTGGAGGAGGGCCAGCCCACTGGCGGCGGCGCTGGAATGGGGATCGAACTGCAGGGCCCGTTCGTACAGGTCACATGCCTCGCTGGCCCTCCGCTTTCTTTCTTCGTCCCACCGTTTTGGGTGACGCATTCCCAAAGCCATGTCCGAGAGCTGTCCACACTGCGTCGACAACAAGGTCGCCAGGAGGAGGGTTGCCTCGGCGTCTTGCGGCCGCTTCGTCACCGCTTGTCGCAGCCACTTCTCCGCTTCCGGAAGGTAGCCGTAACCGTCGGTCTGCGTATCCGACCATGACACCTGCAGCAGCATGTGCCCCAGGTCTCGTGCCGCATCCGGGTCCTTCTCCGCATCCGCCTGCAATGCCTTCCGCATTTCGCGGGGCGGACGCCTGGCGTCGATCAACCGCCGAACACGCTCGGGCCAGTTCGTCATACAGCGGAAGTCTCCCATACGTCGCGGACAGTCCGCGTTACAGGCCAGGATTCTCCTCGACGCCGGCTAAACTCCGCCACTCGCCGGTGCCGCTCATGGCCGCTGGCCAGGCGCCGCAGCATGGCGCTGGTCTCGGTGACCAGGATGCGAGGGCCGGCCACGGCTCGCACTACGCGCCCGACGGAACCGAGGACCGGCCCGAGACGCCGTGCGGCTTCTGGTGGACACTCGAAAAAGGCAACCGATCGCCAGGGCCCAGCAGACTGGTGACCCCGGTGATCGCGTCCGGCGAGGGGCGGAAGTAGCGGCGCGCATTCTCGGGCTTCTTGTGCCAGGACTCGGCCATCAACATCAGCGGGCTCGCGCCTCCCTCACCGAGATTGAGTCAGCGCCGAGTGCCGCAGCTCGTCCGAGTCCCGGCCGGTGCCCGGCCCGCCGAGTGCAGTGTGGGCATACAGCAGCACGAGGGCCTGCCCAAAGGACCGGCGGGCACAACCGGCGTCGGGGCAGACACAGGGGCAGGGCCTTGCCCGGTCCGGGGCAGCGGTGTGTGATGAACACCGGCTCCGGGTGCGGCCTTTTGAGCAGGCCCGGCAGCAGCCGCAGTGCATCACGACACAGGAGGCCATCGCCGTTCGTTCCCGTGCGCTGGCGCGTGATGAACCCGCAAGGACGACGCCCCGGTCGCGATGAACGGCCGGGGGCGTCGTGCCTTGGGATCAGGTGGCGGTGGTCAGCTCGCGCAGGTCTCGCGCAGCCGGGAGAGTCCGTGCCTTCTCGGGAAGCACCGAGATGACCAGCCGTGCGTACACGTGGATGCGCGCGACGCGCCGTTCCTTGGGAACCGCGTCGATGATGTTGAGCGCTTGGCCGAGCGCCTGTTCGGGGTCGGTTCGTGCATGAAGCAGGGGCTCATGCAGGCTGAGCTGGACGGCAGCGTACTCATTCGGCCCGAAGTAGGCGCGGGCAGCGGCCTGGGCTTCGTCGGCGCGCTTCACGTCCCCGGCCCACGCGTAGATCATGCTCTGCTTGCAACGCAAGCGATCTTCACCCCAGCGCGGGCCCGCCGCTGGAAGCCGCTCGAAGAGCGCTTCGACCTCGCGGATCGCGGTGATCGCCTGCGAGAAGTCTCCGGCCCCTGCGTGTGCTTCTGCTTCTACGGCCGCCGCGTAGATCAAGGGGTATGTGGGACGGGTTCCCGCGAGACGTCGGGCGTCTTGAATGAGCGGAATGAGGCGGCCGAGGTCGGCGCGGTCATCGTTGAGCCGGGTGGTCACCTCGAAACTGCGGGTCAGAGATGCGAGATCGCGATCTTGTGACTTGTCCGCGAGGTGCCGGGCCGTGTTCCACCAGCGTTGCGAATGGCGCCGATTCCCGATCTCCGACAGTCCGCCCGCGATCAAGAACGCGTGGCGAGTGGCCGCGTGCGCGAGGTCGCGTTCCACCGCTTTGGGCTGGTTCTGGGGGAGATGCGATGCGATGTCGGACCAGTCCGCCGCAAGAGCGGCCAGTACGACACCGGGAGGATCGCAGCGATAGCTGGCCGCGTGGATGTCGTAGGCGTCCTCCCAATCATCGATCATGCCTTGGGAAACCGTCGCCCCAGGTAGATGCCGCTCCCCGGTCCGCCACCCCTGATTGAGCGTGGTCAGGACCGGCGCGACGGTCGCGCCCGCGGTTAAAGCCGTGGCGTTGCGAAGAAGATCCCTACGTTTCACGTCGCCGTCCCCGAGGTCGGGAGTTGGACTCCGATCCACGGTACCGTCCGGTATGCCGGGTGCGTCGTACCGCTTCCGGACTTCTTCGATGTCGTTCAGGACATCGGTCAGCTCGTCGAGCGTGATCTTCAGCGCGTGAGCGAGTTTAGGCCGAAGGTAGGGCAGTGGATCGGTGTCAGCGCGTTCCCAGCGGCCGATCGTTGATCGTTCCACCCCGAGTCGCTCGGCCAAGCCCTCTTGGCTATATCCCATTGACCGCCGTCGTTGAGCCAGGCGGCGCCGTTTCAACGCCATTCGTGACCTTTCTCCCAGGTCCGCCGTGAGACCGCCTCCACAAAGGCATCACCGTTGATCACGCCACGGGACTGCCTCGCCGTCAGGTCCATGATGCACAGGTTGCGCGCTGGCCGTTACCGCTTTCGCGGCGGTTTACTGAGAGCACGGCCGGACTCCGTACCCCGGAGTTAATGATCGCCGTTTCCATGAAGACAGACCCGCTCCGACTGGTGCGCTCTCACCAGGGAAAACCGGAGCCTGCCCGAAAACGAGGTCCAGTTATGAGCAAGGGCAACAAAGCGAGTGGGGAGGAGCTCTTCGAACCGCCCGACAGTGTGGAGCACCCCGACGCATATGGCTTGGGTTCTAGGGGTGATCGCAACACCGGTTGATCAACTGGCTGGTGTGAGGAGCTTAGCGAGACGCTCGGCTGGGGTTTCCCAGCCGAGCGTTTTGC
>NZ_CAACVB010000041.1 GCF_900659635.1 Actinomadura roseirufa
GGGTCGCCCAGCACGGCGCCGAGCGCGCCGAGCTCGCGCCGCGCCGCGTCCGGGCGCTTGACGACCAGCAGGAACAGCGCGTGCGCCAGCGACGCCCAGACGACCCGGGCGAGCGCGCGCGCCGCGGCGCCGAACGGCCGGTTGACCAGCAGGGTGTGGACGGCGTTGCGGCGGTCGAGGCGGTCGCGGTGCTCGGCGGTCAGGCCGAGCTCGCGCAGGCCGCGGCGGGACGCCTCGGCGTGGTAGACCACGGCGTCGGTCGCCACGACGACGCGGTGCCCGGCGGCGTGCGCCCGCCAGCAGAAGTCGACGTCGTCGCGGAACAGCCCGTACTCGACGTCGAAGCCGCCGAGCCGCCGCCACACGTCGCGGCGGACCAGCATCCCGGCGCTGCCGACCGCGAGCACGTCCCGGACGCCGTCGTGCTGGCCCTGGTCGAACTCGCGCCGCTCGACGCCGGTGACGCGGCGGCCCGCGCCGTCGATGGCGAGGCCCACCTCGCGCAGGACGCGCCGGTCGCCGAGGTCGCGGACCTTGGGCCCGACGACGGCGACGTTCGGGTCGGCGTCGGCGGTCCGGAGCAGGTGGGCGAGGGCGTCGTGGGCCGGGACGGAGTCGTCGTGCAGCAGCCACACCCACTCGGTGCGCGGACGGCCGAGGTCGTCGTCGGGGACGGGCGCGTCCGCGGCGTCCTGCCGGAGGGCCTCGGCGACGGCCTCGCCGTATCCGGTGGTCCGGGGCAGGGTGAGGACCCCGCCCGCGCCGATCACCTCGGCGAGCACGGCGGGCCCGCGGTCGCGGCTCCCGGTGTCGACGGCGAGGACGCGCTGCGCCGGCCGCGCCTGGGTCAGCAGCGCCTTGAGCGTCTCCGGCAGCCAGCGCACGCCGTCGTGGGCGACGAGGACGGCCGTGACGACGTGGCGATCGAGAGTGGGCGACACGGGTCCGCTCGATCTGTGCGACGACGGTTGTCAGCCGTGCCGGCCGGGCCGGCACGGCTGACAACTGTACGCGTGGCCGCGCGGGCACGCTCCGAATCCCCCCAGATCCGTCGCGCGTCCCTCGCCCGCGGCCGGCGGCCCGCCGGTGGACGCCGCCGTGCCGCTCCCCTACGGCGTCGGCGGTGCTCCCGGGCCGTCCTAGACGGCCTGGCGCTTCAGCTTGCGGCGTTCCCGTTCGGAGAGTCCTCCCCAAATACCGAAACGCTCATCGTGTTGCAGCGCGTACTCCAAGCACTCCGTTCGCACCTCGCATGCCCGGCACACCTTCTTGGCCTCGCGAGTGGAGCCGCCCTTCTCCGGAAAAAACGCCTCCGGGTCCGTCTGCGCGCACAGTGCGCGCTCCTGCCAGCCCAACTCTTCACCCTCTGTGCCGTGCGCCAGCGGGATGACTACCTCGCTCACAGCGCACCTCCCTGCCCGTGGAGCCCCCTGGTCAATGCCTTCCCTCGAGCTCCTTCCCCCGAGAAGGCATAGAAATCACACCGATGAAATTACACGCGTGTAGCGCCCGCTCCGTCAAGCGGAACGAGTTTGCGGGGCGACATAGCGGGTTATGTCAGGACGGATCCGATCGCCTTTGACTGAAGATCAGTTAATCCGGGGCCCGTCCGGGGCATCACGGCGGCATCACCGGCCGGTGGCCGGTCGATCGCCACGTGATCGACGCGCGCGGACGAGCCCGGCGATCAGCGAGCCGGCGGGCACGGCCGGGCCCGGCGCGAGGCCCATGAAGCCCGTGCCGGGTCACCGAAGGGTCCTGAAGGCGCGCCGAACCGGGGTCACCGAACCATGCTCACCCGATCGAATCCGGGTGGCGTCGGCCCCGCCTCAGTGCCGCCTCAGTGTCGCGTCACTGCGAGGGACGGTTGTCGCGGTACCAGTCCCCGCCGTCCTCGGGGCGCTGCTCGCCGCCCGGCTGAGTGCCCTGCGGGCCGCCCTGCTCGCCGCCGGTGCCGCCGTAGGCGCGCGTCCACTCGCCCTCCTCCTCGGCGGGCTGCTGTCCGGGCTGCTGCTGACCGGGCTGCTGCTGTCCCGGCTGGGCCGGCTGCTGGGCGGCCGGCTGGTAGCCGTACTGCTGGTAGTCCTGCTGCCCCGGCTGGGCCTGCTGCTGGTACTCCGGCTGCTGGCCGAACTGCTGCTGCCCGCCGTACTGCTGGTACTGCTGGTCGCCGTAGCCCGGCTGCTGCGCCTGCTGTCCGTCGGCGCCCGGCTGGCCGTACTGCTGGTACTGCTGGTACTGCTGCTGTCCGTAGCCCTGCGCGCCGTACTGCTGCTGGCCCTCCTGGTAGCCGAAGCCGGCGGCGTAGCCCTGCACCTGCTGCTGGCCCTGCGGACGCGGCGGCTGCATGCCCTGGAACACCGTGAACACGAACCAGGCGCCGACGCCGATCACGGCGAGCTTGCCGGCGCCGATGAGGAAGACGGCGAGCTTGGTGAGCGCGCCGCCGTAGTCGGAGGAGCCCAGCATCCCGCCGAGCCAGGCGATGACGCCGAACAGCGCCATCCCGCCGAAGACCCCGAGCGCCCCGGTCGTGATCGTGCGGGCCTGCGGGGTCGGCGGCCCCGCCGCGGTCACCAGGAGCACCGCCAGGACCAGCAGGGCGACGATGGCGAGCTGGGTGAACACCCCGTCCTGGGTCTCGCTCAGCAGGCGGTAGCCGTATCCGCCGCCGCCTCCGAAGAGCAGTAGGATGCCCGCCAGCAGATGGACGCCCGCCGCGGCGAGCAGTACCCAGGCGGCCGGTTCGCGCAGGCGCTGGACGGCTTCCTTGTTCACTGGGGCATCTCCAGACCGAGGCAATCGGATGTCTTTCAAAGCTTTGCACATCCGGCCCTCCGCCGTCTCCGTCGGCCGCCGCCCGCGAACGCCCTAGGCTGATCACATGAGGATCGTGGCGCTGGCGGGCGGCATCGGCGGAGCCCGCTTCCTGCGCGGGCTGCAGGCGGCGGCCCCCGCGGCGGACATCACCGTCATCGGCAACACCGGGGACGACATCTCGCTGTTCGGGCTGCGGGTCTGTCCCGACCTGGACACCGTGATGTACACGCTCGGCGGCGGGATCAACGAGGAGCAGGGCTGGGGACGCGCCGCCGAGACGTTCACGCTCAAGGAGGAGCTCGGCGCCTACGGCGTCGGGCCCGGCTGGTTCGGGCTCGGCGACCGGGACTTCGCCACCCACATCGTGCGGACGCAGATGCTCGCGGCGGGCTACCCGCTGTCGGCGGTGACCGAGGCGCTGTGCGACCGGTGGAAGCCGGGCGTGCGGCTGATCCCGATGAGCGACGACCAGGTCGAGACGCACGTGGTCGTCGACGACCCCGAGCAGGGACGGCGCGCGGTCCACTTCCAGGAGTGGTGGGTGCGCCTGCGCGCCTCGCTCCCGGCGCGGTCGATCGCGGCGGTCGGCGCCGACGACGCCGCGCCGGCGCCGGGGGTGCTCGCGGCGATCGCGGACGCCGACGTGGTGCTGTTCCCCCCGTCCAACCCCGTGGTGAGCGTCGGGACGATCCTGTCGGTGCCGGGCATCAGGGACGCCGTCGCGGCCAAGACCGTCGTCGGCGTCTCCCCGATCATCGGCGGCGCGCCGGTGCGCGGCATGGCCGACGCCTGCCTCACCGCGATCGGCGTGGAGACCTCGGCGCGGGCGGTGGCCGAGCATTACGGCAGCGACCTCCTGGACGGCTGGCTCGTCGACGAGGCGGATGAGGGCGTGCGGGCCGAGGGCGTCGAGGTGCGGTCCCGGCCGTTGCTGATGAGCGACCCGGAGGCCACGGCGGCGATCGCGCGCGCGGCGCTCGACCTGGCCCTGGAGCTGAGGGAACGACACGGCGCGGGAGCGGGCGTGGACGACACGGCGGGAGACGGGGCATGAACCTCCAGGTGTTCGGTGTCCCGGGCCTGCCGGAGATCACCGAGGGCGACGACATCGCCGCGCTCGTCCCGGCGGAGCTGATCCGGGACGGCGACGTGCTGGTCATCACGTCCAAGATCGTGAGCAAGGCGGAGGGGCGGGTCCTGGTCGCCGCGGACCGGGAGAAGGCGATCGACGCCGAGACCGTCCGGGTCGTGGCGCGCCGGACCTTCCCGGGCGGCGAGACCCGGATCGTCGAGACGCGGCACGGGCTGGTCATGGCCGCCGCGGGGGTGGACGCGTCCAACACCGCTCCCGGGACGGTGCTGCTGCTGCCGGAGGACTCCGACGCGTCCGCGCGGCGGATCAGGGCGGCGCTGCGCGAGCGCACCGGCGTGGACGTGGCGGTCATCGTGTCCGACACCCTCGGCCGGCCGTGGCGCAACGGGCTGACCGACGCGGCGATCGGCGTCGCGGGGCTCGTCCCGCTGAGCGACCTGCGCGGCCGGGAGGATGAGCACGGCAACCGGCTGGAGGCCACCATCACGGCGGTCGCCGACCAGGTCGCGGCGGCGGCCGAGCTGGTCAAGGGCAAGCTGGACGGGATACCGATCGCGGTGGTCCGCGGCATGTCCGCGCTGGTCACGCCGGAGGACGGGCCGGGCGCGCGGGCGCTGGTCCGCCCGCCCGCCGAGGACATGTTCCGGTTCGGCTCGGCGGAGGTGCTGTACGCGCGGCGCACGATCCGCGAGTTCGCCGCCGAGGAGGTCGACCCGGCGGCGGTGCGCCGCGCGGTCGCCGCCGCGATCACCGCTCCGGCGCCGCACCACACCACGCCGTGGCGGTTCGTGCTGCTGGAGTCGGCGGAGTCGCGGACGCGGCTGCTGGACGCGATGCGCGACGCGTGGGCGGCCGACCTGCGCCGCGACGGCTTCACCGAGGAGTCGGTGGCCCGGCGGCTGCGCCGCGGCGACGTGCTGCGCCGCGCCCCGTACCTGGTCGTGCCGTGCCTGGTCATGGACGGCTCGCACGACTACCCCGACGAGCGGCGGGCCCGCGCCGAGCGCGAGATGTTCGTCGTCGCGGCGGGCGCGGGGGTGGAGAACCTGCTGGTCGCGCTGGCGGTGGAGGGGCTCGGCTCGTGCTGGGTGTCGAGCACGATGTTCTGCCGCGACGTCGTCCGCGAGGCGCTGGACCTGCCGGACGCGTGGGACCCGATGGGCGCCGTGGGCGTCGGCCATGCCGCCGCGCCGCCGCGCGAGCGCCCGCCCCGCTCCCCGGACGCCTTCATCGAGGTGCGGTGACGGGAGGACCGTCCCGGCCGGGGTCATGAACTGTCATGACCCCGGCCTAGCGCTTGACGGTCCCTAGATAGAGGTCAGGGCACGAGAGGCAGGGCGAGCCTCTGACCCGGGACGACCTGGGCCTTGCGGTCGCCGAACGTACCGATGCCGTCCGTCCGGCGGGCGGCCTCGATGCGCTCCGCGGGCACTTCCCCATAGAGCGTGGTGCGCTGCTTGGCGGGACGGCCCGCGCGCGCTGCGATCGCCTCCAGTTCGCTGATGGGCTTGAAGGAACCGTTCTCCGAGCCCGCCATACGGCTGATGGTCTCTTCCATCAGGGTCCCGCCCAGGTCGTTGACGCCGCCCTGAAGGACGCGGGTGCACAGCTCGTCGCCCAGCTTCACCCAGGACGTCTGGATGTTCGCGATGGCGCCGTGCAGCAGGATCCTCGCGAGGGCGTGGACGGCGATGTTCTCCCGGACGGTGGGACCCGGACGGGCCAGGCCCGCCAGGTAGATGGGCGAGTTGTGGTGGACGAAGGGCAGCAGCACGAACTCGCTGAAGCCGCCCGTCCGCTCCTGGATCGAGCGGAGCAGCCGCAGGTGCCCCACCCAGTGCGACGGTGTGTCGACGTGCCCGTACATCATCGTCGAGGTCGTCGGCATGCCGAGGTCATGGGCTGTGGTGACGACCTCCACCCACTGGTCGGTGGGCAGCTTGCCCTTGGTCAGCACCCAGCGGACGTCGTCGTCGAGGATCTCGGCGGCGGTCCCCGGCAGCGAGTCGACCCCCGCTTCCTTCGCGGCCTGGAGCCACTCCCGGATCGACAGGTCGGTGCGGGACGCGCCGTTCACGACCTCCATCGGGCTGTAGGAGTGCAAGTGGATGCCGGGGGCGCGCCGCTTCACCTCGCGGGCGAGGTCGAAGTAGGCGGTGCCGGGCAGGTCGGGGTGGATGCCGCCCTGCATGCAGACCTCGGTGGCTCCGGCCGCCCACGCCTCGTCCACCCGGTCGCCGACCTGCTCCAGGGAGAGGGTGTAGGCGTCGGCGTCGGTGCGCCGCTGCGCGAACGCGCAGAACCGGCAGCCGGTGTAGCAGACGTTCGTGAAGTTGATGTTGCGGGTGACGACGTAGGTGACCTCGTCGCCGACGGTGTCGCGGCGCAGGCCGTCGGCCAGCGCGGCGAGCGCGTCCAGCTCCGGCCCGTCGGCGTGCAGCAGCGCGAGGGCCTCGTCGTCGGAGATCCCGGCGGGGTCGCGCTCGGCGCGGGCGAGGGCGGCCTTCACGTCGCTGTCGAAGCGCTGCGGCGCCGTCATGCGCTCCTTGAGCGCGTCCCAGTCGCCGTAGACCTCGTCGAAGTCCTCGCGCCGGTCGCCCGTGCGGCCGGTCGTGTCGATCTCGGTGTGCAGGTCGATGCGCCCGGACGACCGGAACCCGCCGTCCGGCTCCTGCCAGGGCCGCCCCTCGGGCACGGCGCCCTCGCGCGCCAGGCCGGTGGCCGGGTCGGCGAGCGCCGCGACGTGGCCGGTCAGCCGCGGGTCGAGCCACGGCTCGCCGCGGCGGACGTACTCGGGGTAGATCGTGAGCCGCTCGCGCAGCGCGAACCCGGACTCGGCGGTCCGCGCGGCCAGCTCGTCGATCTGGGGCCAGGGCCGCTCGGGGTTGACGTGGTCCGGAGTCAGCGGCGACACCCCGCCCCAGTCGTCGATCCCCGCGCGCAGCATCAGCGCGTACTGGTCGGCGACGAGGTTCGGCGGGGCCTGGATCCGCGCCTTCGGACCGAGGACGATCCGCGCCACCGCGATCGTCGCGGCGAGCTCGGCCAGCTCCGCGTCGGGGGTGTCGCGCATCTTGGTGTCCGGCTTGGCGCGGAAGTTCTGCACGATCACCTCCTGGATCGCGCCGTACTCGCGCATCGTCCGGCGGATCTCGAAGATCGCGTCGGCGCGCTCCTCGACGGTCTCGCCGATGCCGATGAGGATGCCGGTGGTGAACGGGACGTTGGTGCGCCCGGCGTCCTCCAGCACCCGCAGCCGGACGGCGGGGTCCTTGTCGGGGGAGCCGAAGTGGGGGCCGCCGCGCTCGCTGAACAGCCGCGTCGCCGTCGTCTCCAGCATCATGCCCATGGACGGCGCGACCGGCTTGAGCCGCTGGAAGTCGCGCCAGGTCAGCACGCCGGGGTTGAGGTGCGGCAGGAGGCCCGTCTCCTCCAGCACGCGGATCGCCATGGCGCGCACGTAGGAGAGCGTGTCGTCGTACCCGTGCGCGTCGAGCCACTCGCGAGCCGGCTTCCAGCGGTCCTCGGGACGATCCCCCAGCGTGAACAGCGCTTCCTTGCAGCCCATCGCGGCGCCCTGGCGGGCGATCTCCAGCACCTCGTCGGGGCTCAGGTAGGGGGAGTCGAGCCGGTGCGGGACGGTGGCGAAGGTGCAGTAGCCGCAGCGGTCCCGGCACAGGCGGGTGAGCGGGATGAAGACCTTGCGGCTGTAGGTGATGACGCCCGGGCGGCCCGCCGCCTCCAGCCCGGCGTCCCGCGTGCGGGCGGCGTAGGTGAGCAGGTCGTCGAGCCCGGGTCCGCGGGCCCGCAGCAGGGTCGCGGCCTCGGAGAGGTCGAGCGTCTTGCCGTCGCGCGCCCGGGCCAGGGCCCGGCGCAGGGAGTTGTCAGTGGCCTCCATACCGGGCACTCTATGCCAAGCGTCATATTTTTCGGTGGGTCGGGGGCCGTGAATCTCCGCTTGTTGGAGGAGCCCCCGGCGGGACCGATCTATTCCCGCCCGCCGGCCGCGCCGACCGGGACGCCGACCGGGACGCCGCGGGTCAGCGCTCTCCGCGCGTCAAACTGGGACGCTGCGCGACCAGCGCGTCGGCGGAGCGGCGCAGCTCGGCCAGGACCGCGCGGACCGACGGGCGCACGCCGGCGCCGCCGCGGGTCCACAGCACCATCCGGCGGTCCACCCTCGTCCCCGCGATGTCGCGCACGGCGATGCCCTCCTCCCGCTCCGCCAGCGCGAGGTCGGGCACCAGGCACGCGGCGCCGCCCCGCGCGACCATCGCGAACATGACCAGCAGGTCGTTGGAGCGGTAGCGGACGTCGGGACGGAAGCCGCCGAGCTCCACGCACGTCCGCTCCAGCAGGTCGGCGTGGTTGGTGCCGACGTGCCCGATCGCCCACGCCTGCCCGGCGAGGTCGGCCAGGGTGACCGGGCCCCCGGCGCGGACGAGCGGATGCTCCTGCGGAAGCGCGATCCGCATCCGCTCGGTCACCAGGACCTCCGACACCAGCTCGGCCTGGCGCGGGCGGGGCAGGTGCGAGTACTCGTCGGTGAGCACCACGTCGATCTCCTGGAGCACCAGGGCCCGCAGGACGCGGACGAACTCCTCGTCGACCACGTCCAGCACCAGATCGGGGTACATCTCGGCGAGCCGCGGCAGGGCCGGGGCGAGGATGTGCAGCAGCGCCGTCTGGAAGCCGACGAGCCGCACGACTCCCGCGACGCGCCCGCTCGCGGCGACCGCCGCCTCCTCGGCCCGCCGCGCGCCGGCCAGCAGCAGCTCGGCGTGCTCGGCGAGCACCTCGCCCGCCGGTGTCAGCCGCAGCCGCCGCCCGGCCCGCTCGACGACGGCGACGCCGACCTCCCGCTGCAGCTGGGCGAGCTGCTGGGACACCGCGGACGGGCTGTAGCCGAGCGCGTCGGCGACGGCGGCGACCGTGCCGCGCAGCTTCAGCTCGCGGAGCACGCGGAGCCGCCCGAGATCCATCATGGTGAAGAAATCCTTACACATTCCCTGCAGGAACAGTCGCTGGACCTGAACGATGGACCGGGTCAAACTAGTGATGCGACCGAGAAAGGCGGACATCCCGCCGATCCGCTCGCCCCGCGCGGGAACGTCCCGAGCCCCGGCCAGGGCTCATCGTGATCTCCCGGCCCCCGGGTCGGCCACGCAAAGGACAGTCCCATGGTGTTCGTGCTCGCCCTCATCGTCGTCCTCGCCGTCCTCGGTCCCCTCGCCGGCTCCGACAGCCGGGACGGGCTCGACTGGGCCCCGGGCCATTTCTGGTCCCGCCGCCGGACCGAGGCCCGGCGGCTCAGAAGGACCGGTAGTCCCGCACCGGCAGCCGCGGGCCGCGCCGCGGCGGACCGCTCCCGGACGATTCCAGCAGCCGGGTGACCCGGTGGCGGTGCCCCGCGTACGGGGCCAGCAGTTCCAGCATCCCGTCGTCGTCGACCTTCCGGCCGGCCAGCGCCCAGCCCACGATCCCGGGCAGGTGGTAGTCGCCGACGGAGACGGCGTCGGGATCGCCGGCCGCCCGCTGCCGGATCTCGGCGGCCGTCCAGACTCCGATGCCCGGCAGGGAGCGCAGCCGCGCCTCCGCCGGGTCCTCCTCCAGCCGCCCGGCCGCCCGCGCGGCGGTGATGATCGTGCGGGCCCGGACGGCCTCCAGCCCGGACCGGTGCCACTCCCACGACGGGATCCGGGCCCAGACCCCGGGCGGCGGCGGCACCCGCAGCCCCGGCGCGCCCGGCGCCGGCTCGCCGAACCGGCGCAGCAGGTACCCCCACGCCCGCCACGCCTCCTGCGACAGGACCTTCTGCTCCATCACGGCCGGGACCAGCGCCTCGAAGACGCGGCCGGTCCGGCCGATCCGCAGCCCGGGACGCCGTAGCGCCTGCTCGCCGACGATCGGGTGCCGCGGCGTGAACGTCTCCGGCTCGTCGTCGGCGCCGAGCAGGCCGGGGACCCCGTCCAGCAGCCATTCCGCGCCGGGCCCCCACGCCTCGGCCTCGATGACGTCGCCCGCCCGGCGGAGCCGGATCGTCCCCGCGCCGCAGGGGGTATGGGACGCGCGCCAGATCGTCCCGCCCGGATCGGCCTGGAAGGCGGGGTCGCGCGGACCTCGCTGATGCGGCGCGAGGACCGCGTGCAGGTCGAGCGGCCAGGGCGGACGCCAGTCCCGCCGTAGTCCGGGGGTCCGCTTCCCGGCGGCACCGGCCGGCGGCGCCGCGCGCCGCGCGGACGCCGCGACCACCTTCACTCCGCGCACCCCCTCAGGCGTCCGTGGAGAAACGGACGGCCGTCGGCGGCAGCTCGACGCCGGGCCAGACCCGCAGGCCGCCGCGCAGCTCGTTGCCGGGGCCGACCACGGCGCCGTCACCGAGGATCACGCGCTCCAGCACGGCGCCGGGACCGACCCGGGCGCCCCGGCTCAGCACCGAGTCGCGGACCGTGGCGCCCTCGGCGACGAACGCGTCGTCCAGCAGCACGCTGCCGAGGACGGTGGCGCCCGCCTCGACGACCGCGCCGCGGCCGACCGTGGTGCCGCCGCGCACCACCGCGCCGGGCGAGACGCTGGCGCCGGGGAGGGTGAGCCGGTCGCCGGGCTCGCCCGGCATGGCGGGCGAGGCCAGCTTCCCGAGCACGAGGTCGCAGGAGCCGCGGACGAACGCCTCCGGGGTGCCGACGTCCAGCCAGTACGCCGACTCCACGTGGCCCATGACGACGGCCCCCGACGAGATCAGCGCCGGGAACGTCTCCCGCTCGACCGAGACGACCTCGTCCTCGGGGATGGTGTCGATCGCCGAGCGGCGGAAGACGTAGCAGCCCGCGTTGATCTGGTTCGTGACGGGGCGCGCGGTCTTCTCCAGGAACGCGGTGACCCGGCCGTCGCCGTCGGTGGGGACGCAGCCGAACCGGGACGGGTCGTCCACCTCGGTGAGGTGCAGGGTGACGGCGGCGCCCGCCTTCTCGTGCAGCGCGACCTGCGCGCGCACGTCGTGCCCGGACAGGATGTCGCCGTTGAGGATCAGCACCGGGTCGTCCGGGCCGCAGGTCAGCGCGCGGGCCGCGTTGCGGATCGCGCCGCCGGTGCCGAGCGGCTCGCGCTCGCTGACGTAGCCGAGGTCGACGCCGTGCGCGCGGTCGCCGAAGGCCGCCTCGAACATCTCGGCGCGGTAGGAGGTGGCGAACACGATGCGCTCGACGCCCGCGGCGTGCGCGCGGGCCAGCTGGTGGGCGAGGAACGCGACGCCCGCGGTGGGCAGCAGCGGTTTCGGCGTGGAGATCGTCAACGGCCGCAGCCGCGTGCCCTGCCCGCCGACCAGCAGAATCGCTTCCACATCGCTCCCTGCAACCCATGGGACGCGCCGCTCCACGCGCCCGCGCAACAGCCAGAGCCTAGGCCCTGCCGACGAGTGTTGCCGGGCCGTCCCACGACCCCACGACCGACCGGCCCCCAGGTCCTGGCCCCCAGGGCCCAGCACCACTCCCCCACCACACGAGGGCAACGCCGAAGGCGAGCCCCAGAAACCCGACACGCAGCAACAAAGCGAGCCGTCGGCCAACCCGCGCACCGCCCCTGCGCAACGAGCCCAGCCGTCACGCGAGCGCGCTACCTGACCGGCGGGGCGATGCCGAAGGCGAGCCCCGCCGGGAAGATCGCGAAGCGATTCGCGCTCGCACAAGAACGGTCAGGTGCGAGCCGCCAGGCGAGCACCTGGGCCGGGCTTGCAATGAACACAGCCGCTAGGCGAGGTCTTTGGGCCGTGCTTGCAATGAAACGCTACGTCGTTCTGCCGCCTTGCGGTAGGAGGCCAGGTGTGCGTGGGCCGACGCGGTCCAGCTGAATCCCCCGGCCCGTTCCCACGCGGCCTCGCCGAGCCGGGCGCGGCGGGGCTCGTCGCCGAGCAGGTCGCCGAGGGCCGCGGCGATGCCGGACGAGTCGGGCTCGCTGTAGGCGACCGCGTCGCCGCCGACCTCCGGGAGGGCGCCGCGGCGGGTGGTGAGGACGGCGGCGCCGCACGCCATCGCCTCCAGGACGGGCAGCCCGAACCCTTCGCCGCGGCTCGGCAGCGCCACCACGAGCGCGCCGCCGTAGAAGCCGGGCAGTGACGGCCGGGCCAGGTAGCCGGGGCGCAGCACGCGCAGCCGCGGGGGCACCGCGGCGAGCGCGGCGTCGACCTCGTCGTCCCAGCCGCCGCCTCCGGCCAGGACCAGCGCCGGGGGTTCGTCGAGGGCGGCGCAGGCCCGTACCCATCCGCGGACGAGGTTGGGGATGTTCTTGCGCGGTTCCAGCGTGCCCAGGTAGGCGATGTAGGGGCGGCCGTGCAGTCCGAGCCGGTCGGAGATTCCGGCGACCTCCGCGTCGGTCGGGCGGTGGAACATCGTGTGGTCGACGCCGTGGCCCGCCACGTCGATGTGGCCGGGGTCGGCCGCCAGCAGCCGGACGAGCTCGTCGCGGGTGGCCCGGGACGGCACGATCAGCCGGGTGGCGCGGCGCGCCGCGGTGCGGGTCGCGGACTTGATGTAGGACGTGCGGTCGGGGTCGTGCGGCTCGGGTTCGGCGAACAGCGTCACGTCGTGGATCGTGACGACCGTCGGCAGGGTCACGCCGACCGGCATCGCGTAGGTCGGCACGTGCAGGACGTCGGCGGCGACCTGTTCGGCGACGTAGGGCAGCCCGGACTGCTCCCAGGCGAGCCGCGTGGCGCGGTGCGCGAGTCCCGGCGGCCCGGCGACGATCCGCGCCCCCGGCGCGAGCCGCCCGTACCGTTCCTGGTCGGCGCGCTGGCAGGCGACCGCGAGGTCGGCGCCGAGCGCGTCGAGCGCGGCCATCAGGCCGTCGACGTAGCGGCCCAGCCCGCCGCGGTCGGCCGGCACCGCGGTGGCGTCCAGCAGGATTCGAGGCGCCACGGTCCACTCCCCCATCCCGGCCCGCTCCAGCGAGACGGCGCCGCAGTGGCGTAGATCACTCTTGAGGTCGAGCCTACGCCCGTGAGCGGGGGATCGGTGTGACCCGGGGCCTCTTACACGCCCTCGCCGGTTTTTCCGCCCGCGCCCTCGGCCGTCTCCGGGCCGCCGCCGCGCTTGCGGGCGTGGACCAGGACGATGCTCCCGCGGTCGTTGGGGGCGCCGCGGTCGGCGAGCGCGACCAGCGGGGTGAGGGGCGCCGCCGCGTTGAAGCCGACCTTGCCGCCGTAGGTCGACAGCGACAGGTAGAGGCGTTCGGTGGCGGCCGTACGGAACTGGTAAGAGTGCCTGACCAGATCCAGGCCGCGCTCGTCCATCAGCTTGGCGAGGCTGCGGTGGGTATAGGTGTGCTGGACGTGGTACCTGGTCTTGTGCGCGTCGCGCAGCTTGGGCCAGGCGTCGGCGCGGCTCAGCACGTCCGCCGACATGAAGATCTCACCGCCCGGACGCAGGACGCGGGCCATCTCGTCCAGGGACCGGCCGCCGTCGTCGAAGTGCTCGATCGCGCAGACCGACAGGATCGCGTCGAAGGAGGCGTCACCGAACGGCAGCCGCAGCGCGTCGCACTCGATGAGCGCGGGCGCGTGGGCGAGCGTGCGCCCATAGACCATCTTGCCGCGGGCGAGGTCGATCGAGACCGCGTGCGCGCCGCGGCGGCGGGCCCGTCCGGCCCAGTAGCCGTCGCCCCCGGCGACGTCGAGGACGCGCCGGCCGCGCAGGTCCCGTCCCATCCAGTCGAGCAGCGTCCCCGCCTCGCGGTACCGGCACACGTGCACCTGGTGCCCCATGAAGGCGACCACATCCGAGAGTTTCATCGTCCCCAACTGTAGGGCCTGGCCCGGTGGGGACCGGCGTTTTCCCGGCCTGGGGCCGGATGCCGGTCGCCTACGCTGGGCGGGTGAAAACGAAGGTCGCCGCCATGCGGATCCTGCGGGTCCTGCTGGTGCTGCTCGCACTGGGGTTCTGCGCCTACAGCGTGGCCTCCCAGTGGGACGACACGACGAAGGCGTTCCGTGAGATGTCCTGGGCGACGCTCGCCGGTTCGCTCGCCGCGGGCCTGGCGGGGCTGTTCGCGTGGATGCTCGGCTGGCGGACCTTCCTCGGCGGGCTCGGCTCGCCGCTGCCGCTGCGGGTGGCGTTCCGGATCTCCGCGATCTCCCAGCTCGGCAAGTACGTGCCCGGCAAGGTGTGGGCGCTGGTCACCCAGATCGAGATGGCGCGCGAGCACGAGGTCCCGGCCGAGCGCAGCTTCGGCTCCACGCTGCTCGCGGTGGCGACGTCCACCGCGTGCGGCCTCGCGGTGGCCTCGGTGACGCTGCCGCTGACGTCGGCGGCGGCGCGCGAGCGGTACTGGTGGCTGTTCCCGCTGGCGCCGGTGATGCTGGCGGCCCTGCACCCCCGCGTCGTGACCTGGTGCCTGGGCACGCTGCTCAGGCTCGTCCGGAGGCCGCCGCTGGAGCACCCGGTGAGCCTCGGCGTGACGCTCCGGGCCGTCGGCTGGACGGTGCTGGGCTGGGCGCTGTTCGGTGTGCACACCTGGCTGCTGTGCGCGGCCGTGGGCGGGGACGGGGCGGGGCTGCCGTTCCTCGCCACCGGCGCGTACGCGCTCGCCTTCGTGGCGGGCTTCCTGGTGTTCATCGCGCCGGGCGGCATCGGGGCGCGGGAGGCCGCGCTGACGGTGGTGCTGACGCCGGTGCTGCCCGCGGGCGCGCCGGTCGTGGTCGCGATCGCCTCGCGCGTCCTGCTGACCGGCGCCGATCTGGCCGGTGCGGGCGCGGCGCTGCTGATGGCGCGGGGCCCGCGGGCCGCGAAGGCTGCGGCCGAGGGCGACACCACAGGCAATGACCGACATTCCGGGAATGAACGATCAGCCCGGACGCTTGTCAGGGGTACGCAGCCGACGAAGGAGAGACCGTGACGGCCCCCATCACCGTGACCGACGCCACGTTCGACGCCGAGGTCATCAAGAGCGAGACCCCCGTGCTGGTCGACTTCTGGGCCCAGTGGTGCGGACCCTGCCGGATGATCGCTCCCGTACTCGAGCAGATCGCGCGCGAGCACGAGGGCCGGCTCCGGATCGCCAAGCTCGACTACGACGCGAACCCGCAGACCCCGAACAAGTACGGCGTGATGGGCCTGCCGACCCTCCTGCTCTACAAGGACGGCGAGGTCGTCGAGCAGATCGTCGGCGCCAAGCCCAAGCGCGCCCTACTGAAGGTCATCGAGCCTCACCTGACCGCGCCCCCCGCGAGCGCGTCCAGGTAGGCGGTCCACATCGGGCCGTGGTCGACGGGCCGGACGCCGGAGCGCAGGCGCTCCGGCTCCCCCGGCGCGTAGAACCGCTCCAGGGCGCCGGTGAGCGCGGCCACGTCGTCCGGAGCGCAGATCACCCCGTCGACGCCGTCGCGGACCTGGCCCGCGAACCCGCCCACGTCCGTGGCGATCACGGGCACGCCGTGCTCGTGGGCCATCCAGACGTTCTGCGACGCGGTGGCCGACCGGTACGGCAGGACCAGCGCGTCCGCGGCGGCGAACAGCCCCGGGACGTCGGCCGCCGGGACGTACCCGGGACGCAGGTCCACCCGCCCCTCCAGGCCCAGCGTCCGCACGAGCTCCTCCGTCTCGTCCAGGCCGCCCCAGAACTCCCCCGCGACCGTCAGCGCGACGTCGCCGGGACCCGCCGCGAGCGCGCGCAGCAGGACGTCCAGGCCCTTGTAGGGGCGGACCATCCCGAAGAACAGCAACCGGCGGTGGACCTTGCCGTCGCCGTGCCCGGCGGGCCGCCCGGCGCCTTCGGCGTGGCCGCCCGGCAGATGCGCGGGCATCTCGGCGAACCGCACCGGACGGTCCGTGAGCCCCCGCGCCAGGTCGGCCTGCGCGGCGGAGTGGACGAGCACGCCGTCGGCGCGCCGCAGCAGCCGTTTCATCAGCGGCACGTCGTACGGCTTGCGCTCGTGCGGCAGGACGTTGTGGCACAGCGCCACCGCGGGCGTCCGGCGTCCCACCCCCGCGAGGATCCCCAGGTAGGCGGGGACCTGGACGGGGCTCAGCACCGCCAGGACGACCAGGTCGCAGGAGCGCAGCGAGCGCCCGGTGCGCCACCAGCCGTCCGGCCGCCGCCAGTCGAGCCTGTGCCGCGTCCCGGGGAAGGGCTCCCCCTCGGGCTCGGAGATCGTCTGCGTGCCCGGGTAGAGGAACCCCGGGTACTGGGCCCGCCAGGACTCCAGCACGACCTCGTGGCCCGCCGCCGCCAGCCGGTGCGCCAGCTCGGTGGTGTGGTGGGCGCCGCCGCCCTTGTACGGGAACGCCGGCCCGACGACCGCGATCCGCCCGCGCGTGGTCGCCATGGCGCTAGACGTCGCCGCGCGAGCGGACGATGAGGTCGGCCAGCAGCGCCAGCGACGCGATGATCAAACCCGTCACGAAGATCATGATGGTGTTGTTGGCGAAGTAGCCGAAGTGCACCACCATGTCGAACACGCCCTTGAGCAGGCCGATCACGATCAGCCACAGGGCGGGCGGCATCAGCACCTTGAGCGGGTTGAAGTACATCACCATCCGCAGCACCTGCAGGATGTAGCGGTAGGCGTCCTTGGTGAAGTGGAACTTCGACTTCCCGGCCCGCTTGGCGTAGTCGATCGGCACGTACCGCACCGGGTGCTGGTTCGACAGGAACGCGATCGTGATCGTGGTGACGCAGGAGAACCCGGGCGGCAGCAGCCGCAGGTAGGGCAGCGACACCTCGCGGCGGAACGCGCGCAGCCCCGAGTTCAGGTCGGGGATCTTCGTGTTGGTGAGCCGCTCGGCGATCTTGCGGATGAACCACTTGGCCGGGACGCGCAGCGCCTTGTGCGTGCCCTCCTCGGTGGTGCGCGCCCCGACGACCTGGTCCACGGCCGGGTCGGTGTCGAGGATGTCCACCAGGTCGGGGATCCGCTCGTTCGGATAGGACATGTCCGCGTCGGTCCACACCACGATCGAGCCGCGGGCCTGCTGGGAGCCGATGCGCCGGACGGTCCCGGAGCCGCTGTTGTGCTGGAACGCCAGGATCCGCATGTTCGGGAAGCGGGGGGCCGCCTCCTCCAGCCGGGCCAGCGTGGCGTCGGTCGAGCAGTCGTCGACGGCGAGCAGCTCGTAGGTCTTGCCGCTGTTGTCCATCGCCTTGCAGATGCGCTCGACCTCGTCGATCACGTGGTCCTGCTCGTTGTAACACGGCAGGACGACCGTGACGTGCGGGGCGGGCGCGGCCGGTTCCGCCTCCGGTTCCGGCCCGGGGGAGCCGGACGCCACGGG
Organism: Actinomadura roseirufa; assembly: GCF_900659635.1. GTDB lineage: Bacteria > Actinomycetota > Actinomycetes > Streptosporangiales > Streptosporangiaceae > Spirillospora > Spirillospora roseirufa. Next base: position 17,176 of record NZ_CAACVB010000041.1, read on the forward strand.
ATCCGGCACGGCGGTGTTGGGCGCTGACGTGGCGGGCTGGGTACTCACGCAGGGCGAGAATACTCGCAACCGCGCACCCCGGTCCGCCTTACCGGCTGGGCGGCTCGGCGATCCACACGTCGACGGAGAGCCCCCAGGTGCTGCCGGGCGGCTCGTCCAGCGTCCGCCCGTCCTGCCGCGTCCGCAGCCGCATCACCTGCGCGGCGGGGCCGTACTGCGCCACCTGCCGCGATTCCGCGCCCATGATCACCGGACGGCGGCCGGCGGCGAACACCCGGCCGATGACCCGCCGGACGTCGGCGGGCCGCGCCCCGTCGGCCGCGCGGGCGGCGGGCAGCCCGCACATTCCGCGGACGACCTGGAGGAACCGGTCGGCGGTGGCGCGCTCGACGACGAGCACGGAGCGGCCGGGGCCGATCCTGGCGCACAGGGCGCGGACGGCGGCGAGCTCGTGCTGGTCCGTCCGCGACCGCATGGGCCCGGCGGACGTCAGCGCGATCGGTACCGCCATGAGCACCACGACGGCGACCGCGACCGGGCGGACGACGCGCGGCCCGTACCCGACGCGGCGGATCCGTCGGGTCGTCCACGCCGCGGCGAACACGGCGAACAGCAGCAGCCCGGGGACGACCAGGCCGAGCAGCCGCCGGGACGCCCACGGATGGTCGGGCGTGATGCCCGGCCGCAGCAGCACCTGCGCGGTCGTCCAGACGACCACCGCGTAGGGCAGCAGCCATTCCGGCGACCTGCCGCGCAGGAGACGCCGCACAAGTAGCGCGGCGCCGAACGCGGCCATCAGCAGCGCGGGGACGCCGATGTACCAGGCGACCCAGTGCAGGGACAGCTCGGAGTACTGGCGGGTCCCGTCCACCGGGAGGTGGTCGATCCGCTGCACCTGCTCGATGAAGTACGCGTTGAGCTTGTCGTCGGGGTTGTCCGGGACGCGCCGGACGGTCTGGACGAGCGGCCGCAGCGCGAAGGCCAGCGTCGCCAGCAGGGTCAGCACCGCGGCGGCGCCGGGCAGCCGCCCGCGCGCGACGGCGGCCGCCACGGCGCGCAGCCGGGGAGCGGTGCGGCGCCGGCGCAGCAGGACCACCATCGCGCCGGTCGCCGCGACGATCACCACGGTCAGCACCAGCAACGGGTCGAGGGACGCGTGCAGGTACTTCAGGTAGGGGCGGGAGAGGACGAACCCCTCGACCAGCCCCGCGCCCGCGCCGAGCGTCAGCCCGGCGGCCAGGGGGTAGCCGCCGCGCCGGCCGCGCGCGACGAGCAGCCCGGCGAACACGGCCACCGGCAGCACGTCCCGCAGGCCGTCGATGCGGACGAGCACGACCAGCCCGAGCGCCATGCCCCCCAGGAACGCCTTCGCCGCGGCCGACCGCGGCGCCTCGCCCCGGGCGTCGTGCACCAGCGCGAGCCCGCCGAGCAGCAGGACCAGCGCGGGCAGCTCGCTGAACGTCGAACGGGACGCCCACAGCATCGGCAGCGTCAGCGCCAGCAGCAGCGCCCCGGCGGGCGCCCACCGGGGCCCGACCAGCCGGCCGGCCAGCCCGGCGAAGGCCAGCACCGAGCAGGCGCCGAGCACCGGCGCCATCAGCAGCATCCCCTGGGTGCCGCCGATCCAGGCGCCCGGCGCGAGCACCAGCGGCAGCCCCGCCATGAACTGCGGGACGATCGCGCCGCCGTCCTGGTAGAAGGCGGGGCTCGCGTACTCCAGTGCCGGGTCGTCCCCGCCGAACGCCCACCGCGTCTGCGGGATCGGCAGGGAGCCGTGGTCGGCCAGCCACGTCGCGAACTGGACGTAGGAGGCGGGATCGCGGCGGACGATGATCTGCTCGGAGCACATCGCCACCTGGACGGCCAGGAACACGGCCGTCACCGCGAGCACCGCGGCGGCAGCCCACCACGGCGCCGCGCCCAGCCCGCCCGGCCTCCCCGCGGTGGTGCCGCGCGGTCCGCCCGCCCGGGTCGCGCCGCCCCCTCCGGACGTCCCGGAATCGCCCCCCGCCGGGCGGGTGCGCAGGCCGAGCCACAGCACGAGCCCCGCCAGCGGCAGGAAGAGCGCGAACGCCGGTCCCGGCCTGAACACCCCGGCCAGCAGCAGCGGCAGCGCGACCGCCAGCCACGACACGATGAGCAGTGCCGGGGCCACGGTGATCCGGGTGAGCAGACGGCCCGCGCCGGTGCCCATGGGGTGGTCATTCATCGGTGCGGAGCGTAGCGTTCCCGGCCGGGCGGTGACCCATGGCAGGCCCGGCGGGCTCTACGCTCACCCCATGAGCACACGCGCCAGCGACGGGAGCGGCCCCGCCGGGCTGCTCCGCCGGCGGGTGGCGGACGATCCGTCCCGCCCCCTCGTGACGTACTACGACGACGCGGCCGGCGAGCGGGTGGAGCTGTCCGCGCGGACGTTCGACAACTGGGTGTCCAAGACCGCCAACCTGCTCGTGGACGGCCTGGCCGCCGAGCCCGGCACGCCGGTCGTGCTCGCGCTGCCGCCGCACTGGCAGAGCGCGGTGTGGCTGATGGCCTGCTGGTCGGCGGGGCTCACGGCGACGCCGGCCGACCCGGCGGCGGTCCGCGCCGGGACCGTCGAACCCCCGGGGGACTCCGGTCCGTACCTCCTGGCGGCGGCCGAGGAGGTGCTGGACGAGGTGGTCACCGGCGAGCTGGGCGCGGCGGCGGCGGAGGAGATCGTCGGGCTGTCGCTGCACGCGCTGGGGGGCCCGCTCGCCCACTGCCCGCCGGGCGTCGTGGACTACGCCACCGAGGTGCGGACCCACGGCGACCGCTTCACCGCCCTCCCCGGAGCGGACCAACACCCCGCCCTGAGTGTGACAAAAGCCACATTCAGCGGTACGGAACTGGTGGACGCGGCGCGCGCGGCGGCCGAAAAATGGGAGATCGACGCACGAGACCGCGTGCTGGTTGACATGTCCTTCACCACACTGGACGGAGTACTGGCGGGCCTGCTCGCACCACTAGCCTCAGGTGCTTCGGTCATAATCCAACGAAACTTCGACAAAGCCGCCCTCGATCGACGCGTGAGCGTGGAACATGTGACGGCGGTGGCGGGGCTCACCGGATGGAATGACGCATCCGGCTCCCTGCGCCGGCTCACCTGACCTACGCTTCCCTTGCTCTCGCCCTGACCCCGCGACCGACATCCGACCCCGTGAAAGCGGGCCGCGTCCCCGGACCTCGGAGCCGATGAACAGCAACCCGATGTACATGGAGTACGTCGACGACGCCGATCCGCAACCGGCGGCGCCTCGACGTGGTTGGCGCATCCTCGGCTGGGTGTGCATCGGACTCTCAGCGGTCATGGTGGCCGGTTCGCTCACCGCCTACGGCCTGTACCGCAAGGCGTTCGGGAACATCTCGCACGAGGACGTCAACGCCCAGCTCGGCCCCAACCGGCCGAAGAAGCTGAACAGCGCGATGAACATCCTGCTGCTCGGGTCCGACACCCGCGCGGGCGCCAACGGGAGCTACGGCCGCGGGATGAAGGACGAGGCGCCCCGCTCGGACACGATGATCCTGTTGCACCTGTCACCCGGCGGCGGGCAGGCGATGGGCATCAGCTTCCCGCGCGACCTCATGGTCCAGATGCCGTCCTGCAAGACCAAGACCGGCGGGACCGTTCCGGCGCAGAGCCGCGCGCAGATCAACTCGGCGTTCACCAACGGCGGCGCCGGCTGCGTGATGAAGACGATCGAGAGCATCACCAACATCCGCATCGACCACTTCATGCAGGTCGACTTCACCGGGTTCAAGTCGATCACCAACGCGGTCGGCGGCGTCCCGGTGTGCCTGCCCGAGAACGTGGACGACCCGAAGTCCAAGCTCAAGCTGACCAAGGGCAAGCACGTCATCAAGGGTGAGACGGCCCTGGCCTACGTCCGCGTCCGGCACATCGGCGATGGCTCCGACACCGCCCGCATCAAGCGCCAGCAGAAGTTCATGGGCGCCCTGGCCAACCGCGCGATGAGCGCGGGCGTGCTGACCAACCCGGCGAAGCTGCTGTCGCTGATGAACGCGGCCACCAAGTCGCTCACCACCGACAAGGAGCTGACCCCGCAGGTCCTGATGCGCATCGGCGGGGGCATGCAGGGCATGACCTCCGGCAAGCTGCGCTTCGTCACCGCCCCCTCCGGGCCGGACCCGCTCGACAAGAACCGGGTGGCGCTCACCCCCGCCGCCCAGCCGTTCTTCGCCTCGATCCGCAACGACAAGTCGGTGCCGTCCGAGCCGAAGCACGGCACCGCCCCCAAGATCCAGCCGAGCCAGGTGCGGGTACGGGTGTTCAACTCCAGCGGCATCACCGGCAAGGCCAAGCGCGTCGCCGACGACCTCCAGGCCCAGGGCTTCCAGGTGAGCGTCGGCGGCAACGCCCCCACCTCCCAGGTCACCAAGGTCCAGTACGGCTCCGGCGCCGACCAGCAGTCCGGGGTGCTCACCGCGCTGATCCCGAGCAAGCCGCAGGCGACCCCCCGCACGACCGGGGCGCTCCCGGGCGTCGTCGACCTCTTCGTCGGCTCCGACTGGACGGCTCTGAAGAGCGCCAAGGTCGGAATCCCGAAGCAGGCCGGCGAGATCAAGGCCGACGACGACATCTGCAAGGACGCCTGACCCGCCCGTCATGGCCCACACCAGCCGGCCCTCCGCGCCCGAGGCGGTCCAGCACGGCCAGCCGTGGTCCACCGGCCCGGAGGCCGACCCCGGGACGTACGGCGATGACACGGGACACGGCGAGCGCGGGGACGAGCGGCCGGAGCGCGGGGACGCGGAGGACGGGCAGGGCTACGGGGAGCCGGGCCTCCCGGCCGGCCCCCGCGCCGCCGCCGTCCCGGCGCCGGCGCCCGCGCCCAAGCAGCGCGACCCGTTCTTCGACAACGCCAAGTACCTGGCGATCCTGCTGGTGGTGGCGGGCCACTCGCTGGCCAACCTGCAGAACGTGCCCGTCGCCAAGGCGCTGTACATCTTCGTCTACATGTTCCACATGCCGCTGTTCATCGTGATCACCGGCTACTTCTCGCGGAACTGGACGTTCTCCGGCGGCAAGGCCCGCAAGCTCATCACCAACGTGGGCGTGCCCTACGTGGTGTTCGAGTTCGCCTACTCCATCTACGACTGGCTGGCGGGCCGCAACGAGCTGGAGATCAGCCTGCTGAACCCGTACTACCTCACCTGGTTCCTGTGCGCGCTGTTCATGTGGCGGCTGTCCACCCCGGTCTGGCAGCAGATCCGGTGGCCGGTCGCGGTGGCGCTGGTGTTCGCGCTGCTGTCCTACATGAGCGACCTCGGCGGCACCTTCGACATCCACCGGGTGATCGGGCTCCTGCCGTTCTACGTGCTCGGCCTCGCGCTGCGGCCCGCGCACTTCGAGCTGCTCAAGCGGCCCGTCGCGCGGCCGCTCGGGGCGTGCGTGCTCGCCGCCGGGTTCGCCGTGTCCTACCTGGCCATGAACCACATGTCCAAGGACTGGATCTACTGGAAGGACCCGCACTTCCAGCTCGGCGTCGGCAACCTCGCCGGCACCGTGATGCGGCTCGGCATGTTCACCGGGGCGACGCTGCTGGTCGCCGGGTTCCTCGCCCTGGTCCCCCGCCGCCGGTACTGGTTCACCGGCCTCGGCGCCGCCACCCTGTACGCCTATCTGCTGCACGGGTTCGTCACCCGGCTGCTGAACTTCACCGGCTGGTGGGGCGCGGACTGGATGCACACCAACGCCGGCGTCGCCGGCGTGCTCGCCGGCGCGGTGGTCGTCGGCACCCTGCTGTGCACGCCGCCGGTCGTCCGCTGCATGAGCTGGGCCCTGGAACCCAAGATGACCTGGGTTTTCACCCCGCTGCGCCGCCCCGCCCGGCAGCGCTAGACCGTCCCGGGGCCGGCCCCCGCCACAGCCCGGGCCGCGGACGGGCCGCGGGACGCGCCGGGATCGCGTAGATCAGGAAGTATCGGGCATCCGGCCACGCGGGCTCCAGACGGGGACTAGAGTCGCCATGCCTCCACGTGAACGGTTGGCGCGCCCCAAATGAATCTTCGGAGACATGACCGAGACTCTCCCCCAGCCACGCCCTCCGGCGCCGGACCGGACCGACCCCGCGGCGGCCGCGCCCCCGCCGCGCCGGCGTGACGCCTTCTTCGACAACGCCAAGTTCTTCGCGGCCCTCCTCGTCGTCCTCGGCCACATCTGGGAGGTGTTCGGCGACGACAGCCGGGCGGCGCGCGCCGCCTACGTCGTCACCTATGGCTTCCACATGCCGGTGTTCATCTTCATCTCCGGCTACTTCTCCCGCGGATTCATGCGCTCGACCGACAAATTCCGGAGCGTTTTCCCGGCGCTGGTCGTCCCGTACGTCATTTTCATCGTTCCCTACCGTTTGCAGCCCGTCCTGCTGAACGACGTCGACTTCCGGCTGCACGAGCTCTTCCGCCCGCAATTCCTGATGTGGTTCCTGGTCGCGATGGTGTTCTGGCGGCTGAGCGCCCCCCTGTGGGGCCACCTGCGTCATCCGGTGGCGGTGTCGGTGGTGCTCAGCCTGGTCAGCGGGAGCTGGGCGTTCACGGCCGACTCGACGCTGTGCCGGGCGGCCGGGCTGCTGCCGTTCTTCGTGCTCGGGCTGACCGTGCGGCCCGAGCACGTCCAGGCGCTGCGGAGCCGCGCGTGGACGCGGTGGGCGGGCGGGGCGCTGCTGCTGGCGGCGCTGCCCGCCGCCTATCTGTGGGAGCGCGGCGACACGCTGCCGAAGATCGAGAACGGCGTCATCCTGTGGAACCGCGGCTACGAGCACATGGACTTCGCCGCCGTGGAGGGCATGGGGGTGCGCCTGCTCGCGCTCGCGCTGGCGCTCGTCCTCGGCGCCGCCTTCCTCGCCGTCGTGCCGCGCGGACACGCCTGGTACACCCGGATGGGCGCCCGCACGATGTACGTCTACCTGCTGCACGGCCTGGTCGTGAAGACGCTCGACTACACCGGCGTGTTCGACCGGGACTTCTGCCGGTCCCCGCTCGGGCTGGTCACGGTGACGCTCGGCGGCGTCGCGCTCGCCGTGCTGCTCGCGACCGTTCCCGTTCAGCGGGCGATGCGCTGGGCGGTGGAACCGCAGGCCCGATGGCTGCTCAAGCCCTCGCATGCCAGGACCTGAGCCGTCACTAGCATCTCCAGGTATAGTCCAGATTTTCACCGAGTAGTTGATTGGCCTTCGTGTGAGCAGTGGTAACGACATCTCGCTGAGCATCATCGTGCCCGTGCACAAAGTGCAGGGCTACATCCGGCAGTGCCTGGATTCGATCCTCGACCCCGACCTTCCGAACCTGGAAGTCATCGCGGTGGACGACGCCTCGCCGGACGCGTGCGGGGAGATTCTCGACGAGTTCGCCCAGCGCGACTCGCGGGTCCGCGTGCTGCACCTCACCGAGAACGTCGGGCTCGGCCACGCCCGCAACGCCGGCCTCGACGCCGCGACCGGCGACTACGTCTGGTTCTTCGACAGCGACGACTACGCGACCGAGGGCGCCGTCCGGGCGATCTGCGACCGGCTCGCCGAGACCCGCCCGGACGTGCTGCTGTTCGACTACGCGCGGTCCTACTGGAACGGCCGGGTCAAGCGCAGCATCATCAACGACCTGTTCCGCGTGCCGCCGGCACCGGACGTGTTCACCCTCGAGGAGCGCCCCAGCGTCCTGGAGATGATGATGACGGCGTGGAACCGGGCGATCCGCCGCCAGTTCCTGCTCGACCTCGGGCTGCGGTTCAGCGGCGGGTACTACGAGGACGTCAACGTCACCTACCCGATCCTCATGGCCGCCGAGCGGCTGAGCCTGCTGGACCGGGTCTGCTACATCTACCGCCAGCGCCGCCGCGGCGCGATCACCAAGACGGCCGGCGAGAAGCACTTCGACGCCTTCGCCCAGTACGACCGCATCTTCGCCTTCATGGACCAGATGGGGCCCAAGGTCGACCAGTTCCGCACGCTGATGTTCGACCGGACGATCTGGCACCTGCTCGTGATCATCGAGCGCGGCGACCGGGTGCACGAGTCGGAGAACGAGCGGTTCTTCGGCGAGATGTCCAAGACCTACAACCGGTACAGGCCGGCCGGGCACGTCCCGCCCGACACCAAGCCGCTGCTGGCCGACAAGCACCGGCTGATCGAGAAGAACGACTTCCGGGGCTTCCAGCGGCTCGGGCCCTCGTCCACGACGAAGAAGGTCAAGAAGCAGGGACGCAAGGCCAACAACCTCCGCAAGCGCGGCGTGCTCTACTCCAAGGAGGTGGCCAAGGACCGCTACTACCAGATGCAGCGGCGGCTGCCGATGGAGGAGGACCTCGCGGTGTTCGGCGCCTACTGGTACCGCGGGTACGCCTGCAACCCGGCGGCGATCTACGAGAAGATGCGGGAGCTGGCCCCGCACATCCGCGGCGTGTGGGTGGTGAAGCCCGCCGGCCGCAAGGCGATGCCGGAGGGCGTCGACTACGTGGTGGCGGGCGGCGCCGACTACTACCGGACGATCGCGCGGGCGAAGTACTTCGTGAACAACGTGAACTTCCCCGACCACTTCGTCAAGCGCCCCGGCCAGGTGCACGTGATGACCCAGCACGGCACGCCGCTGAAGAAGATGGGCCTCGACCAGATGGACTTCCCCGTCGGGGCGAAGGACATGGACTTCAAGGCGCTCATCACCCGGTCGGACCGCTGGGACTTCCTGGTGTCGTCGAACCCGCTGTCGTCGGAGGCGTGGGAGCGGGGGTTCCCCTGCAACTACGAGATGCTGGAGATCGGGTACCCGCGCAACGACCGGCTCGTGACGGCCACCGCCGAGGAGCGCGCCCGGCTGCGCGCCGAGCTCGGGATCCCCGAGGGCGCCACGGCCCTGCTGTACGCGCCGACGCACCGCGACTACCAGCGCCACTACTCCCCGATGTTCGACATCGGCCGGTTCGTGGAGCAGCTCGGCGACGATCACGTCCTGCTGCTGCGCGCGCACTACTTCTACAAGATCAAGAACATGGCGGCGGACCTGGGCTGGCCCGAGGGCCGGGTCATCGACGTGTCCAAGCACCCGTCGGTCGAGGAGCTCGGCATCGCCTCCGACGCCCTCATCACCGACTACTCGTCGGTGATGTTCGACTACGCCAACCTCGACAAGCCGATCGTGATCTACGCGAACGACTGGGAGACCTACAAGCTCACCCGCGGGGTCAACTTCGACCTCACCGCCACCCCGCCGGGCACCGTCGCGACGACGGAGAGCGAGCTGGTCGACGCGTTCGTCTCGCGGGCCGCGTGGAGCGACACCGCCACCAAGGCGCGCGAGGCGTTCCGCGCCCGGTTCTGCCCGTGGGACGACGGGCACGCGGCCGAGCGCGCCGTCCGGCGGGTGTTCCTCGGCGAGAAGGTCCCGAACCCGCCGATGTGACCGCCGGCCCGGCCCCGCCGCACGCGGGGCCGCCGGACGCGGGGCCGCCGCGCGCCGCACGCACAACGCCGTCTCATGGCCCGGCGCCGGTCGCCGGGTCCCTCAGTGCTCGAAGGAGTGGGTCGCTTGTCCTCCAGCCGGATCAGCGTCGTCGTCCTGTCGCACGGGGCCGGGGAGTCGCTGCCCGGCACCCTCGCCTCGCTGTCGGCCCAGTCGCACGGCGACCTGGAGGTGCTCGTCGTCGACGACGGCGCCGGCGCCGCCGCGGGGGTCGAACTCCCCGACGGGCGGTTCCGCCTGGTCCGGGAGGGCGCGCTCAGCCGGGGCGCGGCGCGTGCCCGCGGCGTCGCCGCGGCCTCGGGCGGGTTCCTGCTGTTCGTGGACGGCGGCGACGAGCTGCCGCCAGCGGCGCTGGAGCGGCTGGCGACCGCGCTCGAACGGTCCGGGTCGGACCTCGCGACGGGCGGCGAGGCCGCCCGGAAGCGGACCGGGCAGGTGTGGTCGTGGCAGCCGCTCAAGGCCGAGGTGCCGCCCGCGTCCCGGACGGACCTGGCCCGCTCGCCCGGCCTGCTCGCCGACCGCCAGGTCACCGGCAAGCTGTTCCGCCGCGCGTTCTGGGACGCGAGCGGGCTGGAGTTCCCCGACATCGGCCGCTACGACGACCTCGCCGTGACCGTCCAGGCGCTGCACCTGGCCAAGGCCATCGACGTGCTCCCGGACGTGGTGCTGCACCGGCGGCAGGAACGGTACACGCCGACGACGGAGGCCCAGGAGATCGCCGACGGGTTCGGCGCGGTGACGCTGGCGACCGCGTGGCTCGGCGAGCGCGGCGGCGCGAAGGACGCGCGGCCCCTCCAGCTCGCCGCCGTCACCACCGAGCTGCTGTTGTTCCTGGACGCGCTGCCCGACCTCTCCGAGCAGGAGCGGGCGCAGGTCGTGGCGCAGGCGGCGGCGTACGCGGCGGGCGTGCCCGCGAAGGTGTTCGGCGAGGCGCCGGCGCTGGTCCGGCTGAAATGGCACCTGGCGTCCGAGGGGCACACGACCCAGCTGGTCAAGGTGGTGCGGTACGAGCGGGGCAAGTCCTCGCCGTCGATCGTCCGCGACCCGCTGCGCCGCTACGTCGTCTACCCGTACTGGAAGGACAACGCGCTCGACATTCCCCGTGACGTCTACCGGGCGCGGGAGGAGGTCCGGCTCCGCGGCCGCGTGCACGCGGTGTCCTGGGAGGGCGACCGGCTGACGGTCACCGGCGAGGCGTACATCAACTCCGTCAGCTCCCGCCGCCGCTGGACGTCGCTGAAGACGATGACGCTGCGGTCCGGCCGCCGGAAGGTCACCGCGCACGCCCGGCAGACCCCCAAGCCGGGCAAGACGTCCGGCGGCTGGTCCGGTTTCGCCTTCTCCGTCGACGCGGGCCGGCTCCGCGACCACGGCCGCTGGGTCGAGGGCGACTGGGACGTCCAGGCGTCCGTGCTGAACTCCGGCGTGTTCCGCCAGGGCCCGCTGCGCGGCGGCGGGTCCGGCACCGGCGCGCACCCGCCCTACCACTACGTCGCCGACGACGTCCGGATCGTCCCGCTGATCGAGGACGGCGTCCTGATCGTCCGGGTGGAGCGGGTCCGGGTGAAGGCGGCCGCGCTGCGCTGGGACGGCGACACGCTGGTCATCGCGCTGGCCGCGCCGGGCGGCGCGCCCGCCGCGCTGACGCTGCGGCTCGGCGACACCGCCGTCGAGGTGCCCGTGCGCGCCGAGGACGGCGTCCCGGTGGCCCGGGTCGACCCGGCGGCGCTCGCGGACGTGCCGATCGACGACGACGCGATCGACGACACCCGCGACTGGACGGTGTCGGCGGGCGACCGGCCGCTGGTGCTCGCCGAGGGCGTGGACGACTCCGCCCGGCCGTTCGGCGCGCTGGAGGTCGGCGCGGGCCGCGGCCCGAGCGGTTACCTGCGGGTCCGGCTCACCACCACCCGGCTGATCGTCACCGGCTGCGCGTGGCGCCCGGACGGCTCCCTGGCCGTCGAGGCGACGCACGCCGCGCATCCCGGCGGGCAGCTCGTGGTGCGCGGCCGGTCGCGCCGCAAGGAGTACGCCTTCGACCTGCTCGGCGACGGGTCCGGCACGCTGCGCGGCGCGGTGCCCGCGGCGGCGATGCCCGGCGTCGCGGGGGTCCTGCCGCTGCGCCCCGGCCGCTGGGACGTGCTGTTCCGGCCCGCCGGGGGCCGCGCGCTGACCGTCCGGCTCACCGGCGCGGCCCAGAAGGCGCTGCCGGAGCCGGTGGAGGTCGCCCGGCGCGGCTACGACCTGGAGGTCACCGACGGGCGGCTGGTCATCGCGGTGACCGGCGACGTGTCGCGGGAGGAACGCTCCGAGGGACCGAGGATCCGCGAGGAGGCGCGGCGGCGGGTGGAGCGCGACGGGCTCCGCGACGCCGTGCTGTTCTCCTGCTTCAACGGGCGGCAGTACTCCGACAGCCCGAAGGCGATCCACCAGGAGCTGGTGCGCCGCGACTCCGGCCTGGAGCAGCTCTGGGTGGTCAACGACGCGCAGGTGGAGCTGCCGGACACGCTGCGGGCCGTCCGGCTGAACGGCGCGGAGTGGCAGGAGGCGGTGGCCACCGCCCGCTACATCGTGACGAACCACCGGCTCGGCGACTGGTTCCAGCGCCACCCCGACCAGGTCGTCCTGCAGACCTGGCACGGTACCCCGCTGAAGAAGATCGGCAAGGACATCAAGGAGGTCCACTTCGCCTACGCGCCCGGGATGAAGAAGGCGCTCCAGGCGAAGTCCACGGGCCCCGCCGTGCCCGAGTGGAGCCACCTGCTGTCCCCCAACCCCTTCAGCACGGAGATCTTCCGCCGCGCGTTCGCGTTCAAGGGCGAGATCATCGAGGCGGGGTACCCGCGCAACGACCTCATGCACAGCCCGGACGCGGAGCTGGTCGCCAAGCGGGTCCGGGCGCGGCTCGGCATTCCCGAGGGCAAGCGGGTCGTGCTGTACGCGCCGACCTGGCGCGACGACCAGTACTACAGCAAGGGCCGCTACAAGTTCGACATGCGGCTCGACCTCGACCGGGCCCGCGCCGCCCTCGGCGACGACCACGTGCTGCTCGTCCGGCTGCACACCAACGTCGTGGACGGCGTCACCGAGGACCCGGGCGGCTTCGTCCGCGACGTGTCCCTCTATCCCGACATCACCGAGCTCTACCTGATCGCCGACCTGATGATCAGCGACTACTCGTCGGTGATGTTCGACTACGCCAACACCGGCCGGCCCATGCTGTTCTTCACCTACGACCTGGCCGACTACCGCGACCGGCTCCGCGGCTTCTACTTCGACTTCGAGGCCGAGGCGCCGGGCCCGCTGGTCGAGACCTCCGACGACCTGATCGAGGCGATCCGCGACGTCGAGACCGCCACCGCCGGTCACCGGGACCGCTACCGCGCCTTCGCGGAGCGCTTCTGCCCGCTCGACGACGGGCACGCCGCGGCGCGTACCGTCGACAGGGTCTTCCCTTCACTCTCCTGAACGGTCGTACCGTATGACAGCACCCAAGGTCAGCGTCATCGTCCCCGTGTACAACTGCCGCCCGTCGGTGGAGGGGGCGCTGCGCTCGGTGTTCGAGCAGACGCTCGGCACCGGGCCGGTCGAGGTGATCGCGGTGGACGACGGGTCCACCGACGGGAGCGGCGCCGAACTGGACCGGCTCGCGGGCCTGCACCCGTCGCTCACCGTCGTCCACCAGCCCAACTCCGGCGGACCGGGCGGTCCCCGCAACACCGCGATCGAGGTCGCGCGCGGCGAGTTCCTGTTCTTCCTGGACGCCGACGACCGGCTCGGCCCGGAGGCGCTGGAGCGGATGTGCGCCGTCGCCGGCGAGCAGGGCACCGACATCGTCATCGGCAACTACGTGGGCGTCGGACGCGGCGTGGCGCGGTTCGACGCCGACGTCCCGCGCGTCACCGTGGACGACCCGGACTTCGACGTCTACGGCCGGTCGCTGACGGCGCACAAGCTGTTCCGCAGGGACCTGGTGCAGCGGCACGGGGTGCGGTTCCCCGAGGGGCTCCTGTCCGGCGAGGACAAGGTGTTCACCGCGCACGCGCTGCTGCACTCGGCGGGCGTGTCGATCGTCGCCGGATACGACTGCTACTACCTCGTCGAGCGCGACGACGGCACGAGCATCATGCAGTCGGGCGGGGCGCGGCCGGCGGAGTACTTCGCCAAGGCGGCCCGCCCGCTGCTGGAGAACGTCATGGCGCACACCAAGCCGGGCCCGGTGCGCGACCGGATGCTCGTCCGGCACTTCCAGCGCGACGTCCTGCACCGCTTCAACGGCACGTTCCTCGCGGGCTCCGCCGACGACCGGCGGACGACCCGCGACGCCGTCCGCAACCTGTGCGAGGACTTCCTCACCCCGGCGGTGCTGATGCGCATGCCGGCGCGGCACCGGCTGCTCGCGCACTGCGCGCGCAGCGGGCACCAGGAGCTGCTCAGCAAGATCATCGAGGCCGGGCGGGCGCCCGGTCCGATTCCGGTCATGGTCGACCGGCAACGCGCCTACGCGCTGTATCCGGGGTTCCGGGAGCCCGGCGCGGCCATCCCGGACGCCTACTTCGACGTCACGGACCGGCTCCGCGTCCGGCGGCGGCTCACGTCGCTCGGCTGGGACGGGGACCGGCTGCGCGTCGGCGGCACCGCCGTGCTCGACGGGATCGACCCCGCCACCGGGTCGGTGGCCCTGCTGCTGCGCGACAAGAAGTCGGGCGCCGAGCACCGGGTGCCCGCGCAGGGCGACGGCGAGGGCGGCTTCACCGCCGGCATCGACCCCGCGACCGCCGCGTCCGGGGCGCCTCTGCCCCCGGGCGCCTGGGACCTGCACGTGGAGGTCCGCGTCGGGGAACTGGCCTGGGAAGGACGGCTCGGCGCCGACCGCGACCCCGAGGTCGCCCTCCCGCCCGCCCGGCTGGCCGCCGCCGGGAACGGGGGCGCGGTCGTCAGCCCGTTCCTCACCCGCGAGTACGGCAACCTGACCGTGGGCGTCGCCTCCGGGGCCGGCGGCCTGGAGGGGCTGCTGCGCGTCGAGGAGATCGGCTGGGACGGCGGCGCGCGGCTGCGGCTGCGCGGCCACCTCTCCGCCTCGGCGGGCGCGGCCGGGGCCTTCGCCCTGACCCTCCGGGTGGAGCCGCGCCGCGGCGGCGCCGGGCGCACCGCCGCCGCCGAGTGCACACGGCGCGACGGCCGGGTCGACTTCAGCGCCGTCGCCGACCTGCGCGGGCTGCCCGCCGGGCGCTTCGACGTGCGGCTGGAGATCGGCACCGGTGGCGAGACCGCGCGGATCCGTGTACCACTGGCGCACGCCCCGAAGGACGCGGCGGTCCCGTGCGCGGCGCTCGGGCTGCGGCGGGCCGCCTACTACCGGACGGGCGGCGGGAACCTCGCCGTCCACGTCGTCCCCGGGCGGGTCGGCGCGCTGGCCCGGTCGGCGGGCCGCAGGCTCGGCCGGAAGGCCCGTTGATCCTCACCCGATGGACACGCTCATGAAACCCTCGGTGAGCATGGCCTGGTCAGCATGCCCGGTGAGCACCATCGACCGGCGTGACCCGATGACCACTATTGGTACATCGCGGAACGCGTATTGGTACTCTGACGTCCCTAGATGACCAATACCTGGGGGAAGGTCTGCTGCTGTGGCGACGGTGGCGAACCAAGTCAGGGTGGGCACCGACGACGCCCTGCTGATCGGCTGGCCCGCGCCGCTGCCGGACGGCGAGCGGGTCGTCCTGTGGCATGACGAGTCCGGCGCCGAGCTCCCCGTGGAACCCGCCGGGGACCGCCTCACCTGCACGACCGGCGTCGGGGACCTCGCCCCGGGGCGCTGGGAGTTAAGACTGGAGGCGGGCAGCCTGACCCGGCCGCTGCTGACCGACGACCCCGGCGGCTCCCTCGGCGGGATGCGCGGATACGCCGCCCGCGCCCGCGACCGCTCGGTCACCGTGACCCGCTCCCCCGGCGGGCACGCCGCGCTGGCCGTCCGGGACGTCGTCCCGCACGCCGAGGTCGAGGCCGTCCATCCACGCGACGGCGAGATCCTCATCACCGGCCTGCTCGCCTACACCGGCCCCCAGTACGGCGGCGCCCGGCTGGTGGCCGCCGGCCGCAGGAGCGCCGGGACGGTGACCCGGGCCGCCCGCGTCGACGGCGTCGAGTTCCGCGCCCGGCTGCCGATCGGCGCCCTGGCCGCCCGGCCGCCCGCGCTCTGGGACCTCTTCCTCGACGTCACCGCGGTGCACGCCCGCCTCGCGACCCGTCTCGACGACGCGCCGGGCAAGCGCGGCAAGCTGTCGTTCCCGATCCAGGTCACCGCCGCGCCCGGCGGCGGCGACCGGACGGTCCGGCCCTACTACACGGCCGCCGACGAGCTGTCGGTCGCCTGCCACGAGGCCGCCGCGGACGGACCCGCATGAAGATCACGTTCATGCTGCTGGACGCCTTCACCGTCGACGGGACCGTACGGAGCACGTTCACCCTCGCGGGCGAGCTGGCGCGCCGGCACGAGGTCGAGATCGTCAGCGTGCTGCGGGACGCCGAGCGTCCCGCGCTCCCGCTGTCGGCCCGGGTCCGGCTGCGCTCCCTGGTCGACCGCCGCGCCGGCGGGAGCGGGCGCGGGGCCCCCGGCTGGCCGTTCGGCGGCCGCGCCGCCCGGCTGCTGGACGAGCCCAGCGCGCTCGTCCCCGCGCGGGAGCGCTGCTACGACCGCTTCTCCGCCTGGACCGACGAGCGCATCACCCGCGCGCTGCGGCGGCTCCGCGCCGACGTGCTCGTCACGACCCGCGCAGGGCTCAACCTGCTCGCCGCCCGGCACGCCCCGCGCCGCGTCCTGCGGATCGGGCAGGAGCACCTGCGTCTCGGGCTGAACGACCCGGGCGTCCTCGCCGAGATCGAACGCGGGTACTCCGGCCTCGACGCCCTCACCACCTCGACCGCCGCCGACCGGCGGGACTACCTGCGGCGGCTACCCGGCGGCACCCCGGTCTACGCGATCGGCAACGGGCTCGCGGGCGGGCTCTACCCGCGCTCCCGCCAGGACAACAGGGTCGTGGTCGCCGCCGGGCGGCTCGTCCGGCTCAAGGGCCACGACCTGCTCCTGGAGGCGTTCACGAAGGTCGTGGAGAAGCATCCGGACTGGCGGCTGCGGATCTACGGCGCGGGCCCCCGCCGCGACGCGCTGCGGTCGCTGGCGACCCGGCTCGGGCTCTACAACAACGTCCTGCTCATGAACGCCACCGGCGACCTGGAGGGCGAGATCGCCAAGGCGTCGGTGCTCGCGCTGCCCTCCCGCGGCGAGGGGTTCGGCATGACGATCATCGAGGCGTTCGCCTGCGGCGTCCCCGTCGTCGCCTTCGACTGCCCGCTCGGCCCCCGCGAGCTGGTCACCGACGGCCACGACGGGTTCCTCGTCCCGCCGGAGGAGCCCGCGGCGCTGGCCGAGGCGCTCATCCGGCTGATCGACGACGAGGAGCTCCGGCTGCGGATGGCCGCGAACGCCCGGGAGTCGGCGTCCCGCCACGGCATCGCCGACATCGCCGACGCGTGGGAGTCCATGCTCGCCGAGGTGAGGCTGGCCCGCTCCAAGGGCGCCTAGGACGTCCCCTTCGCGACCTCGGTCCTCTCCTCGGAGGCGTCCTCGGCCCGCGCTTCGGCCTCCGGCCCGTCCTCGGTGCCACCGGCCGTGCGAGCGCTCGTGGCGCCCTCGGCCGGGGGCGGGTCCGCGGGGACGGCCGTGTCGTTCGACTCGTCCTCGACGGGCTCGGCCTTCCGCGGGGCGGTCTCCTCCTTGGAGCGGCGCGGAGACGGCAGCACCGCCAGGCCCAGCGCGACGCAGGCGAACGGGACCGCCGGCAGCACGTAGCGGTAGTCGAAGTCGGCGGTCGCCGCCGGGATCACCAGGAGCGCGAGGCTCATGCCCCAGGGCAGCAGCGCGCCGGTGCCGAAGTGCTGGACGGGCCCGAGCGCGCGCCACCGGCCCCTCCTGCGGACGTAAGGCAGCGCCCCGGCGAGCCCGCCGAGCAGCAGGAAGCCGAGGAACGTGCCCGGCATGGCGAACCGGTCCTGGTAGCGGAGCATCTGTCCCGCCCACGGGTCGGCGACCCTGGTCTCGGCGCCGTCCGGGTCGTAGCGCTCGGCGAGCAGAGCCTGCTCGTCCGACCACGCCTCGCCGCGCGGGAACTCGTACTGGAGCCACGTCCACGGCGACGGATACGGCTCGCGGTTCCACTCGAAGGACCGGAACGTGTCGCGGACGATGACGCGGGCGTAGTCGCCGGGCTGCGCCTCGATCGCGTCATAGGCGAACTCGGAGGCGAGCCTGTTGGCCTCGCTGCCGGTGATCCAGCCGGGGATCTCGCGGAACGCCGAGTCCTTCGTCCACATCGCGGCGAACCCCGGCGACATCCGCGGGTCGGTGTTCTTCGGGCACATGATCGCGAGCTCGGGACGCGGCTTGATGACGCGGCAGTCCGCGAAGTCGGCGGTGCGGCCGTAGAGCCAGATCCCGTTGGCCTTGGCCAGCGAGAACTGGCCGTACTCCGCCTTGAACCAGCCCATGTAGGCGATGATCGGCACGACGAACGCGACCATCGCCACGGCGACCGCGCGCCACCCGGCCCGGCGCAGCAGCATCCCGACCACGATCACCGCGATCAGCGGGAGCCCGGCGGAGCGGGTCAGCGCCGCGCACGCCGCCAGCAGCCCGGCCAGGCCGCCCAGCCACCAGGGGAGCCGCCGCCGCCACAGCGCCGCCGCCACCGACGCCAGCAGCAGGAAGGCGAACAGCGAGTCCGACATCAGCATGTGCTCCAGGGCGACCTGATGGACCGGGAGGAGCACCGGTACCGTCAGCGGCGCCGCGACCAGGCCGGGCGCCCAGGCGCGCCACGCCCACCGCCCGGCCGCGCCGCCGGGGCCGAGCGGCCAGGCCGCCCGCGCCGCGCGCCACACCAGCACGTACACGAGCACGCCGGTGAGGACGCCGACGGCGTGCTGCACGGCGACCGCGACGGTGAAGCTGTGGAACGGCTTGAGCAGCCACAGCAAGAACGAATAGCCGCTGGGACGGGTCTCGCCGGGTTTCAGGTCGATCGCCGCTTCCAGGTAGCCCGGCGAGTCGCCGAACCAGAGCGGCCCCGGGTAGCCCCGCACCGCGACCACCCGTATCCAGACCGCGACCGCGAGCACACCGGCGAAGGGAAGCTGGGCCACGGCGAGGCGGGACGCACGGCGGACTCTTTGCACCCGCAAAGAGTACCGACGGCGGCGGGCACCCGGCGATCAGCGCAACAGTTCGTAAAGGGCGGGTCGCCTCCCGGGCGTCCCGTGACCGCCGGGTTACGACTCGGCGACAATGAGGAGGACGGCGGCCGACCGGCCGATACCATCGGCATTTCGGCCGATAACGGCCATAGCCCGCGCGATGAAAGGACTCCTCTCGATGGCGAACTTCACGCTCGAGGACGTTCGGCAACGGACGTACAAGGCGCGTGACGCCTGGTGGACGGTGCTGCTCGTCGATCCGCTCGCCTCCCGGCTGGTCAAGATCACGGCCAACCGGACGCGGGTGACCCCGAACCAGCTCACCGTCGGAGCCCTCGTCCTCGGCCTGGCCGCGGGCGCGTGCTTCACCGTCGCCTCCTGGCCGTGGCTGCTGGCGGGCGCCCTGCTCTACCACCTGTCGTTCACGCTCGACTGCATGGACGGCAAGATCGCGCGGCTCAAGGGCACCGGCTCGGTCTTCGGCGCCTGGCTCGACTACATCTTCGACCGGGTCCGGGTGCTGGCCTGCGCGATCGCGCTGATGGGCGGGCAGTACGCGGCCACCCACAACGTCGCCTACGTCTGGACGGCCGTCGCGGTGGTCTTCCTGGACATGCTCCGTTACATGGACGCGCTGGAGATCTACAAGGTGCGCTCGCAGATGCGCGCCACGCTGACCGAGGCGCGCGAGGAGGCGGGGGCGCTGGAGCTGGCCGCGCGGCGCGCCGCCGGAGAGCGCCCCGGCGCCGTGCCCGGTACCGCCGAGGTCGGCGCGGACCTGCGCTCGGCCGAGGGCGCGCTCGGCGAGGACCCCGAGGCCGACATGGAGAACCGGGTCGTCGGCGACGACGCGGCGGCCAAGATGCTCCAGCAGGGCTTCGAGCAGCGGTTCGGCTGGTACGCCCGGATCCGCGACGTCCTCATGGCCGGGCGGATCCGCCCGCACCTGATCAGCGGCATCGAGTTCCAGATGGGCGTGTTCATCGTCGCCCCGCTGGTCGCCGCCGCCGTCCCGGGCGCGGTGATCCCGGTGGTGGTGCTGAGCGCGCTCGGCATGCTCGCCTTCGAACTCGTGATCATCTACAAGTTCTGGCTGGCCAGCCGCGACTACAGCCGCAGCCTCGCCAAGCTGAACACCACGATCGAGGAGTACCGCCGCCAACTCCCCGCGAGCGAGCGCAGGGCCACCGAGGCGCCCGTAGGCAGCGCAGGCTGATCCGTCTACGACCCTGACGAAGAAGTCCCCCGAGGAGCACCCTCCACGGGGGACTTCTTCTATATAGGTGCCGAACCCGCCCGGAGACCTCAGCCGTCACGCGAGCGCGCGCCCTGACCGGCGGGGGCGACGCCGAAGGCGAGCCCCCGCCGGGAAGATCGCGAAGCGATTCGCGCTCGCACGAAGAACGGTCACGAAGCGAGCGCCAGCGAGCGAAGTGGGCCGGGCTTCAAACAGATGCAGCCAGGAGGTCGGTCCACTGGCGGCAGACCTCGTCCAGGCCGTAGGCGGCGCGGACCTGCTCGCGGGCGAGCGTCCGGTCCTGTTCCCAGCGGCCGAGCGAGACGGTCGTGGAGATCGAGGCGGCCATCGCGGACGGGTCGGCGTGGATCCACCGGCCGTCGTAGATGGTGTCCGCGCCGGGCCAGCCGAGCAGCACCGGCACCGCGCCGGAGGCCATGCCCTCGGCGGGAGCGAGGTGGAAGCTCTCGTCGTCGCTGGTGGACAGCACGAACCCGATGCGGCGCAGCCACGACGCCACGTCGCGGCCGTAGGAGTCGAACACGACCCCGCCGGCCAGCAGCGGCGACCGGCGGATCCGCCGGAACACCTCCTCGTAGTGGGCCCGCTCGTCCTCCTTCTGCCAGATCCACCAGTACTCCCAGGGGAGCTTGGTCTTGACGAAGAGGGTGAAGCGCGGGTCGTCGCGGCGCAGTTCCTCCAGCGCGTCCAGGGCCAGGTCGAGCCGCTTGCGGGACGGCGCGATGCCGATCATCCCGAGGTGGTACTGGGCCCCGGGGAGTTTCGGCCGGTCGAGCTGGGTGTCGTCCACCCAGTTGGGCACGGTGACGACCTTCGCGGCGGGCCAGCCGGTGATCTCCCGGGTCAGCGCGTTGTAGTGCGGGCTGACGCAGATGATCTCGTCCACCGCCTCGATGTCCAGGTGCTTCGGCCAGCGCGCGTACAGCTCGAAGCGGTGCAGCCGGACGACGAGCCGCTGCCCGGGGCGCTTGCGCTGGGCGAACCAGATCGCGTTCGGCCCGCACCACTCGCAGACGATGACGTCGGCCCAGTCGACCAGTTCCTGGCTGCGCTCCTCGTCGTGGACCTTCAGCGCGGCCCAGTGGTCGACGCGGACCTCCATGTCGGGACGGGACTGGAGGTAGTCGAGCAGCCGGGTGAAGAACTTCAGGTCGTGTCCCGCGACGCCGATGCGCAGTTTGCGCCGCCCCTCGCCCGCCCCGACGGCCCGCGCGGCGCCCGACAGGGCGTCGTCCAGCCCGCCCATCCCGCCGCCCTCGGCGGCGGCGCGGTGGCGGGCGGCGACGCGCTCGTGCTCGGCGGCGGCGTCGAGGACGGCCGCCGACGGCTCGGGGAAGGTCTGCGTGAGCCAGCCGCGCAGCCGGCCGGCCGCCGCGTCCAGGGTGAACTCGGCGGCGGCCGCGCGGCACCGGTCGACGGCCAGCGTGAACACGTCGGGGTTCTTGCCGATGAGCGTCAGCGCGTCCAGCACGTCCGTCTCGGTGGCGGCGAACAGCGGGTAGTCGGCGCCGAACAGCCGCTCGTGCATCGGCGTCCGGTTGAGGACGACGGGCACGCCGAGCGTGCCGCACTCCAGCACCTTCGTGGACAGCTCCAGGCTCGCGTCCATCTCGGGGTGCCGCCACGACAGGCCCACGTCGCAGCCCGCGGTCAGCCGCATCGCCTCGGCGCGCGGGTGCCCGCCGTGCCAGACGACGCCCTGGCCGCCCTCCAGGGCGGTGCGCATCCGGGTCGAGAAGCCGGGGTCGTCCGGGTCGTCGTGGATCTTGTCGCCGACCATGTGCAGCTCGGCGTCCACGCCGCGCATGCCGAGCAGGCGCGGCAGCGAGGTCATCTCGTAGGTGTTCCAGCGCGGGGCGAACTTGCCGGTGTAGACCAGGCGCAGCGCGCGGCCGTCGGGGGCGCCCTCCGGCCGGGTCTCCAGACCCTCCGGGAGCACGACGACGGGCGGGAACAGGACGCTCTTGCCCGCGGTCGCGGGGACGGCGGCCTCCAGGAAGCCGCGCAGCTCCTCGGTCTGGCACAGCAGCACCCGCGAGGCGTCGGCGATGCGGCGCAGCTCGCCCTTGGCCGACCCACTGAACTCGCCCGCCGCCTGGGGGACGTCGGTGAGGTAGGTCCACATCCGTCCGGCGAGGGGGCCGGCGGAGAGCTTGCCCGCCAGCCGGCGGCCCCGGACGACGATCAGGTCGAACGGGTCCTCCTCGTCGACGCGGGCGAGGATCGCGGCGGCCAGCTTCGGCGGCATGCCGCCCTCGACGTTGACGAGCCGCTCCGCGTGCGGGCTGCGCACGGTGACGCCGGGCAGGGCGCGCAGCGGGTCCACCAGCCGGCCGGTCCGCACCGGCGCCTTGAGGAGCAGGGTCACCGCACAGCCGGCGCGGGCGAGCGCCTGGACCATGCCCTGGGCCCAGATCGCGGAGCCGTCGATCAGGTTGAGATCGACGTCACCGTAGACGAGGGCGCGTGGTCGCACAGGAGTTCCTTTCAACGGGCCGGGGCGAGCAGCTCGGCGAGCCGGCCGGGAGTGGTGGCGGTGGCGTCCCAGTGGAGCGTGGCGAGCGTGGCCGGTGGCGCCTCGCCCCACAGGACGAGCGGGAGCGAACGGGCGGCGGCGACCTCGCGGACGTCGCTGAGCACGCGGTCGCGGTCGTACATGCCGGGCACGCCGAGGTAGGCCCAGGGGCCGCCGGGCTCACCCGCCGCCGCGTCCACCACGACCATGTCGACGTCGGCGCCGTCGAGCACGACGGTGGCGTCGTGCGGGTACAGCGAGATGACCTTGGCGTGCTCGGCCAGCGTCGCCGCGGCGCGCCTGCCCAGCACCCCGGCGATGACGATGCCCTCGTAGGGCGCCGAGACGAGCAGCCGGTCCTCGGGGCGGTCGATGCGGTCGAGCTGGATCCGCTCGCCGTCGGACGAGCCGGACGCCGAGGTGGGCACGTTCCGCTTGCGCCAGAGCCGGTACAGCTCCTTCGGCAGCCGCACGCCGCGCCGCCGCGGGTTGCGCGCGGCGCCCGCGACGAGCCGGCCGAACTGGAGGGTCGTGGAGGTCTCCAGCGCGGCCAGCCGGCGCTCCAGCTCCTCGACGCGCGACTCGCGCTCGCGGAGCGTGGCCCGCAGCCGCGCGACCTGCCGGTTGGCCTTCGCGTTATTCACCCAGGAACTCCATGATCACTTCGGCGATGCGGGGACCGGCCTGCCCGTCCCACAGCGGCGGCTTGCGGTCCCCGTCCACGGCGCCGGCCTCCAGCACCTTGCGGACGCTCGGGACGAGCTCCTCGAAGGTGACCAGGCGGTTGGTGCCGTGGGTGATGGTGATGGGCCGTTCGGTGTTGGGCCGGACGGTCAGGCAGGGGATGCCCAGGATGGTGGTCTCCTCCTGGAGGCCGCCGGAGTCGGTGACGACGGCGGCGGCGCCGCGGACGGCGGCGATGAAGTCGATGTAGCCCAGGGGCTCCAGGACGTGCACGCCGGGGTGCTCGTCCAGCCCGGCGGCCAGCAGGTTGGCGCGGCCGCGGGGGTGGACGGGGATGACGACCTCGGCCTGGTCGGCGACGCCGTGCAGGTGGCCGACCAGGGCGGCGGCGGTGGCGGGGGCGTCGACGTTGGCGGGCCGGTGCATGGTCGCCAGCACGTACCGTTCGGGCAGGTCGTGGGCGGCGCGGACGCGTTCGGTGTCGAAGGAGTCCAGGTTGGCCAGCAGGGTGTCGATCATGGGGTTGCCGACCAGGTGCGCGCGGTCCGGGGAGATGCCCTCGGTGGCCAGGTGGCCGATGGCCTCGGGGCTGGTGACCAGGCACAGGTCCGACAGCTGGTCGGTGAGGCGGCGGTTGACCTCCTCGGGCATGGTCATGTCGAAGCTGCGCAGCCCGGCCTCCACATGGGCGACCGGGATGTGCAGCTTGGCCGCGACCAGTGCGGCGGCGATCGTCGAGTTCACGTCGCCGTACACGATGACGAGCGCGGGTGAACGGCTCGTGAACTCCTGCTCCAGCCCGATCATGAGCGCGGCCGTCTGCGCGGCGTGGCCTCCCGACCCGACGCCGAGGTTGACGTCGGGCTCCGGGAGCCCCAGCTCCACAAAGAAGATCTCCGACATCCGCTCGTCGTAGTGCTGCCCGGTGTGGATGACCGCCTGCTCGGCGCCGGCCGCGCCGAGGGCCCGGATCACCGGCGCCGCCTTCACGAAGTTCGGCCGCGCCCCGAGGACGTGCACGATGGGTGCCAACACAATTTCCCTTCTGTTCATCGGGGTTGCCTACGCTCGCCCGCCGTGCTCAAGAAACCCGTCTACCTGCTGGGACTCACCTGGCGCCAGCTCCGCGACGACCCCGGCCGGGCGCCCCGGCTGACCGTCCGGCTGCTGGCCAGGGTCGCCC
This sequence comes from Actinomadura roseirufa, assembly GCF_900659635.1. Lineage (GTDB taxonomy): Bacteria > Actinomycetota > Actinomycetes > Streptosporangiales > Streptosporangiaceae > Spirillospora > Spirillospora roseirufa. The sequence continues at coordinate 41,557 of NZ_CAACVB010000041.1, forward strand.
CCGGCCCGCTCGGCGGCCGGCTGCGGCGCTCCCGCCTCGCGGTCCCGCGTCCCCGCGGCCTCCAGCGCGAGACCGCCGAGCTGCGCGCCCTGCTGGCCCGCCCGGCCCGGTCCCGTCCCGCGCACCCCGCCGCGTCCACCTCCGTGCCCGCCGGCGCACCGGCCGGGACCCGCGTCCTGCACCTGGTCACGAACGCCATGCCGCGCACCAACGCCGGGTACACCGTCCGGACGCACCGGATCGCCCTGGCGCAGCGGGAGCTCGGCTTCGACGCCCACGTGGCGACGCGCCTCGGCTACCCCCTCAGCCAGGGCATCGGCGACGCCCGCCCCCGGGTGGAGGTCGACGGCGTCACCTACCACCGGCTGATCCCCTGGTTGCCGCCGTCCAACCCCGTCCGCGCGGTGGACAAGGGCGCCGACCTCGCGGGACGCCTGGTCAAGGAGCTGCGGCCGACGGTCCTGCACGCGGTCAGCAACCACCTGAACGCCGCCGTCGCGCTGGAGCTCGGCCGCCGGCACGACCTGCCGGTCGTCTACGAGGTGCGCGGCTTCCTGGAGGATTCTTGGCTGTCGCGTGACCCCTCGCACAGCGAGAACGACGACTTCTACCGGCTCACCCGCGAGCTGGAGACGCGGCGCATGACCGAGGCGGACGCCGTCGTCACGCTCGGCGAGGCGATGCGGGAGGAGATCGCCTCCCGCGGCGTGCCGGCCGAGAAGATCTTCACGGTGCCGAACGGCGTCGACGAGGCGTTCCTGCAGCCGCTGCCGGACGCCGCGGACCTGCGGGTCGAGCTCGGCCTGCCCGCGGACGTGCCGGTCGTCGGGCTGACGTCCTCGTTCTACGGCTACGAGGGCATCGACACGCTCATCGACGCGGCGGCGCTGCTGCGCGAGCGGGGAACGCCCGTCACGCTGCTGCTGGTCGGCGACGGCCCCGAGCGCGGCGCCCTCGAACGGCGCGCGGCCGGGCACGGCGTTCACGCCGTGTTCACCGGGCGCGTGCCGATGGGATCCGTACGTCGCTACCACGCGCTCCTCGATGTCTTCGCGGTGCCCCGACGGGCGGACCGGGTCTGTCAACTGGTCACGCCCCTCAAGCCGATCGAGGCGATGGCCGGGGGGATCCCAGTAATAGCAAGTGATGTCAAGGCTCTGCGCGAAATCGTAGAACCGGGCGTAACGGGCACGTTAACACTTCCGGAAGAGCCGGAAGCTTGGGCGAATTCGCTGGACGAGCTGATTTACGCTCCGGAAAGACGCCAAAAAATCGGACGCGCCGCCCGTGAGTGGGTGAGGGCGGAACGCACCTGGCGCGCCGTCGCCGCCGGGTACCGCGCGGCGTACGCAATCGAATGAACTCGCAGACCTGAACTCGTGAAGGGGGCCTCCGGCGTGGATCTGGTGGTCATCGGACTCGGCTACGTGGGACTGCCGCTCGTGCGGGAGGCCTGCCGGGCCGGCCTGCGGGTCGGCGGCTTCGACCGGGACGCGCGTGTGGTGGCCGGCCTGAAGGCCGGCCTGTCGCACATCGACGACGTGTCTCCGGCGGAGGTCGAGGAGATGGTGGGGGCCGGGTTCACGCCGAGCCTGGACGAGGACGTCCTGGACGGTGCCCGGACGGTGGTGATCTGTGTGCCCACTC